>JALYOB010000073.1 GCA_030857085.1 Acidobacteriota bacterium
GGCTTGGCCTGCAAGCGGGGTCCGGGGCCCGCGGCCCCGGCCGCCGGAGGCCTCCCGTCGTTCTCTCATCCGTGAAGGAGTCAAAGATGTTCCATGGAGTCGGTACAGCCCTGATCACGCCGTTCGGCAGAGACGGCTCGCTCGATGAAGGGGCGCTCAAGCAATTTGTAAATTGGCAGATTGAGGAAGGGGTGAACTTCCTCGTCCCGTGCGGCACGACCGGCGAGAACCCCGCGCTCACGGCGGACGAACATCGGCGCGTGGTCGAGCTCACCGTGAAGACGGCCAACGCACGCGTGCCGGTGCTTGCGGGCGCGGGAAGCAACTCGACGCCTCGCGCCGTCGAGCTCGCGCAGCAAGCCATCGACCTCGGCGCCGATGGCATCCTCTCCATCACCCCCTACTACAACAAGCCGACGCCGGACGGACTGCGCCGCCACTTTGGTGCGCAGGCGGAAGCGGTCGAGAAGATGCGCAGCGGCTTTCCGATGATCCTGTACAACGTGCCCGGACGGACGGGGCTCAACATGACGGCCGAGACCACGCTGGGGCTCGCGCGCGAGATCCCGAACGTCATCGGCGTGAAGGAAGCGTCGGCGAACATGGAGCAGATCCTCGCCATCCTCCGCGATCGCGCGAACCACTTCCTCGTCCTCAGCGGCGATGACGCCTGGACCCTGCCGCTCCTCGCATGCGGCGCGGATGGCGTGATCTCGGTTGCGTCGAACGAAGTGCCGCGGCTCATGCGGCAGATGGTCGACGAGCGCGATCTTGCGATCCACAATCGCCTCCTGCCGCTGCTCACCGGCAACTTCATCGAGTCGAATCCCGGTCCCGCGAAAGCGGCGATGAAGATGATGGGCATCCTCGAAGACGACACCTTGCGCCCGCCGCTCGCGCCGATGACCGAAGCGAATCGCGAGAAATTGCGGGCCATCCTGAAGGAGTGCGACCTCCTGTGAGCACGATCGAAGAACGCATCAAAGCCCTGGGCAGCACCACCGATCGCAACGAGGCAGTCGAGACGATCGCGTTGTTTCTCGCCGAATTGGAAAAGGGAGTGATTCGCGCCGCAGCGCGCGATGAAGACGGCACGTGGCGCGCGCAGGCGTGGGTGAAGCAGGGCATCCTCGCCGCGTTCCGAGTCGGCGTGCTCACCGAGCTCGGTTCGGGCGCGCTGTCGTTCGTCGACAAAGACACCGTGCCGCCGCGCCGCTTCACCGTGCAGGAAGGCATTCGCGTCGTCCCCGGCGGCTCGTCCGTGCGCCGCGGAGCGTTTCTCGGGAAAGGTGTGGTGATGATGCCGCCGGCGTATGTGAACGTCGGCGCGTATGTCGATGCGGACACGATGATCGACTCGCACGCGCTCGTCGGCTCGTGCGCCCAGATCGGCAAACGTGTGCACCTCTCCGCGGCAGCCCAGATCGGCGGCGTGCTCGAGCCGATCGGCAACGTGCCGGTGGTGGTGGAAGACGACGTGGTGGTCGGCGGCAACTGCGGCATCTACGAAGGCACCATCGTCCGCTCCCGCGCCGTCCTCGGCGCCGGAGTCGTGCTCACCGGCTCGACCCCGGTGTATGACCTCGTGCGCGGCGAGATCTATCGCAGGACCGCGAACCGCCCGCTCGAGATCCCGGCCGGCGCGGTGGTCGTCCCCGGCGCGCGCCCGATGCGCGGCGCATTCGCCGAAGAGCATGGCTTGCAGATCGCGACGCCGATGATCGTGAAGTACCGCGACGAGAAAACGGATTCCGGGACGGCGCTGGAAGAAGCGCTGCGGTGAAAGTGGCGAGTGGCGTGTGGCGAGTTGCCAGGCGGTTCCGCCTGGGCGACGCGCAGCGCGCGTTCGCACACAGGTCTTGGTGTCATCCTGAGCCGCGTAGACGGCGAAGGACCCCCGGCCGACAGCGCGCGACGTGTTCAACCGCAGGGGGTCCTTCGCTTCGCTCATGACACGCGGCTGCCCGCGCAACTCGCCACTCACCACTCGCCACTTCTAACAACCCGCCCGCCCATTCGTACATCCCCACATGCGCACTCTCGCCGCGATTCTGATCGCTTCCGCGCTCGCCTGCTCTCACGCGCACACGCCCCTCGCGACAGCGCCGGACGTCAAACTCCCCTTTCGCCTCGTCACGCTCGACAACGGGTTGACCGCGGTCCTGCAGCCCGATCCGTCCATGCCGCAGGTGGGGGTGGAGGTGTGGATTCGGGGAGGGTCACGGGAAGAGGGGCCGAGGGAGTTCGGGGTGGCGCACTTGTTCGAGCATGACGTGCCTTCGTCGGGGAGATTCGCGGGTAATACGGAGAATCGCGCGCGATTCTCCGCGGCCATGCGCGGCAGCGGCGCGGGGACGCAGTTCGACTACCTCCGCTTTTACAACCAGGTTGCGCCCGAAGGATTGGAGGCGGCGCTGGCGGCGCTCGCGGACCGGCTCGAATCCGATCCGGCGCGCTTCACCGAAAAGAACCTCGCGCGCGATCAGGACATCGTCGTCAGCGAATTGCGTCGCAACGCGAACAGCGAGTGGGACGCCGACATCACCGCCCTCCTGCAGCGCGGCACGTTCGGCGCGAGCCATCCGTACGGCCACTCGACCTCCGGAAACGAGGCGGACGTGCGCGCGGCGACGGTAGAGACGATGCGCGAGTGGCATCGCCGCTTCGCCGGGGCATCCAACGCCATCGTGTTCGTCGTCGGCAACTTCGATCCCTCACGCGCGGAGCAACTCGTGCGGCATTACTACGGCTCCATCGCGCCCGGCGCGCGCGTTCTCACGCCGACCGAGCCGCCACCATCGCCGCATGCGCGACGCGACGCGCTCGAGAAAGCAGTGCCGAAGCCGATCGTCTATCTCCGCTGGCCCGTTGCCGCGTGGGGCACAGAAGACGGCGACCTTCTGACGCTCATCGCGCGCATTCTGAGCGACCGCCTCGAGCAAAACGATGCACGCGCCGAAGTGAATCTCGCCGAACTCGCGGGTTCGTTCACGCTGCGCGGCAGCGACGAAAGCACATTGCGCAGCGCGCTCGATGCGCTGCTGCACGGCGCTCCGAACGACGCGGAGCTCGCGCGCGCGAAAGCGAGATCGCAGACGGAATTCGTCGACGCACTGCAGCGCCCCGTCTGGCGCGGCAGCCGCGCCGACGTCCTCGGATTCGGCCTGATGTTCCACGGCGATGCGAACCACTATCAGAAGCAACTTGCGCGCATCGCCGCTGCAACGCGCGACGAGGTGCGCGACGCCGCACGCCGCTGGCTCGCCGCACCCCCATACGTGCTCGACGTCATGTCGCAGCCGCAGCGCAGCGCATCCGCGCCGGTCGATCGCAGCGCGACCATCGCGCCCGTCACGCCGCAACCGATCGCCTTTCCGACGATCCGCAGCACGACCACCGCAGAAGGTCTGCGCGTCCTCACCGCCACCCGCGACGCCCTTCCGCTCGCGCAACTCACCTTCGCCTTCGACGCGAACGCAGACGTCGAATCGCTGCACCCTGCGATCGCCGATTTCGGCGCGCAAGCGGAGATCAGCCGCGATGCCGATTTCGCCGCGCTCCACGTGACGGTGCTGAGCAGTCACGCGAACGACGTCATTCGCGCCGTCGCGAGCGCGATGACACACGCCACAACCAGCGCCGCAAAACCGGAGAGCGATCCGCGCGAGCACGCGCTCGAATACGTCATCGCATCGTGCAATGACGCGCCACGCGTTCCGGCAAATGCTGCACGCGCCTTCCTCGCCAGCGGCGACGTCGCGCACATCGACGTGTCGCCCCTCCGCGCCGCGAATGAATCGCAGACGACCAGCGCGTTACGCGCACCTGATCGCGAAACGTTCCAGATCATCGACGACCCGACCGCCACCCAGGCGCGCATCCTCCTCGCGCAAGTGCTGCCGTCCGGCGTGTCGAAAGATCCGCTGATGGCGCAGCTGGTCGCCTCGCATCTCCTCCGCTCGCGCCTCATGGACAACCTCCGTTCGTCGAAAGGGTGGACGTACGAGGTCTATCCGTTTCGCCTCGCCCTCCGCCGCGGCGGCGCAGTCGCGCGTTTCAACATCCCCGTGCAACTCGACAAGACCGCCGAGTCGATCGCCGAGGTCCGGAAGGAAATCGAGCGGCTGCGGGAGGAGCCGATCGCGCCGGAGGACCTCGCCCGCTCGCGCGCCTTCCTCGAGTCGTCGCTCACCGGCGGCCTCATGTCCCTCGCCGCGCTCAACGAACAATTACTCGACGTCGCGCGCAACGATCTTCCTCCCGCGTACTTTGCGAGCGCCGTCCAACGCCTCGGCAACATCACCCCGAACGAAGCGCAGAACGCCGCGCGCGAACTGCTGCACGCCGATCGCCTCATCTGGATCATCGCCGGTCCGCGCGCAGCGATCGAGAGCGAACTGCGTGAGCTCGGCGTGGAAGTACACTCGACGCAGTGAAGCCTGCCGACCGCATCGCCGACATCGAGCTCTCGCTCATCCGCCAGATCAACGCGCTCGCCACGCCGCTCTCGGTCAACCTCGGCATCGGCGAGCCGAACGTCGCCCCCGACGCGGGCTTCCTTGAGCTGGCGGCGCGTGCGGCCACGGCCTCGTGGCATTACTCGCCGAACGCCGGCAATCTCTCCCTGCGCAAAAAACTCTGCGAGGGCACGGAGTTCGATCCGAAGAGCGAGGTCTGCGTCACGGCAGGCACGCAGGAAGGGCTCTTCTCCATCTTTACCGCCTTCGTGAATCCGGGCGACGAGGTGCTCGTTCCCAATCCCGGCTTTCTCTCGTACGCCACGCTGGCGAAGATCTGCGGCGCGACCGTCGCCACGTACGACCTCGAGCCGCCGTCGTGGGAAATCGACGTCGATGCGCTGCGCGCGAAGATCACCTCGAAGACGAAGCTGATCCTCGTCAACTCCCCTTCCAATCCGCTCGGCTCCGTCGCCACAGGCGAGACGCTGCAGGCGATCGCGAATCTCGGCCCGCTCGTGGTCAGCGATGAGGTGTATCGCGAGATCTGGTACGACGCGCCGCCGGCCTCGATGCTCGGCATGAGCGAGAACGTGCTGGTGGTGAACGGCTTCTCGAAGAGCCACTCCATGACCGGATTGCGGCTCGGATGGATTCACGGCCGCGAGACGCTGATGAAGCCGGTGATCACCGCCCATCAGTACATCGCCACCTGCGCATCCGTCTTTTCACAGGCGCTCGCGGAGCTGATCCTCGACGACGGCGAATGGAACGCAGCGTGGCTGGCGAACGTGCGCGCGCAATTCGCCGCACAACGCGAGGCCGCGCTGTACGCGATCGCGCACGAGCTCGAATTCGAAATCACTCCGCCCGCGGGCGCGTTCTACGCATTCGCCGCGGTGCCGACCTGCGACACGATCGGCTTCGCCAAAACACTCGCCACCGACGCGGCGGTGCTCGTGATTCCCGGCGTCGCCTTCGGCAGCGGCGGCAACGGCTTCGTGCGCATCTCGTACGCCGCGCCGATCGATCAGATCACCGCCGGCATCGAGCGCATCGGCCGCCATCTCCGCTCGCAGGGACGCTAATGAAAAGACTCTTCCTCATCGCCGCACTGCTCGTCGCAACCGCCGCGCACGCGCAGGATTACTCGCAGTGGAATCGCATCCTCGCCACGTACGCCAACCCGGCGCATGGCTTCGATTACAGGAACCTCAAGGCGCGCGACGCGGCCGCGCTGCAGACGCTGCGGCAACAGCTCGGACGGGTGAATGTGAACGCGCTCAATGCGAAGCAGCAGCTCGCGTACTGGATCAACGTCTACAACATCAACACCGTCGCGACAATCGTCGAGAACTACCCCACGAAGTCGATCCGCGACATCTCCACCGATCCGATCATTCGCCTGAATGTCTTCAAAAAAGAGCGCGTGCCGTTCGGCAACGAAAAGCTCTCGCTCGACGCGGTGGAGAACGAGAAAATCCGCGGCCGCTTCAAAGACCCGCGCATCCACTTCGCCATCAACTGCGCCGCAAAAAGCTGTCCGCCCATCCGCGGCGAAGCCTTCACCGGCGACAAACTCGACGCCCAGCTCGACGACCAGGCGCGCGCGTTCCTCAACGGCCCCCACGGCGCCCGCTTCCGCAACAAGGGCACGACCCTCGTCATCACCACCACCAAAATCATGGACTGGTTCAGCGACGACTTCGACGCAGCCGGCGGCAAAGCCGCCTTCATCCGCCGCTACGTCTCGCCCGAAAAACAACGCCTCATCGACCAGGCGAAGAAGGTGGAGTTCGAGTTCGAGGAGTATGCGTGGGAGTTGAATGAGTGGAGGCGGTAGGTTGTCCGTTGTCCGTTGATCGTTTCGGGTGAAGTTGCGCCCGGGCGAAGCATCACCTCGAACGGACAACGGAGAACGGACAACGCGACGCTCCAAGCGCGTCACGAAACTTGCACACCGCCCCTCCCGGGTAGTTTTCAGTAAGATTCGCTCGATGGTGGCCAAGTCACAGCACAGCGACGAGCGCCTCCCGATCCCGCCGGCCAAAGACTCGGTCGCGGCATCGGAGGTTTCGCTTTATCGCAACGTTCTCAAGATCAAGCGCGATCACCAGCTGGTCGATCTCGGCATTTCGTTCTACGACGCCGAGACCACGATTCAGTGGTCGTACAACGCCGATCACTACTTTCACGCCGCGTCGACGATGAAGCTCGCGGTGCTGCTCGGCGTGTTTCGTCAGGTCGATCGCTGCGAGCTCGCACTCGACGCGCCCGTACACGTGCGCAACCGCTTCACCTCCATCGTCAACCAGGAGCCGTTCATGCTCGATCTCGGCCGCGACGCCGATCCCGACGTCTACGGCCACCTCGGCAAGACGATGTCGGTACGCGATCTCGCCTACTGGATGATCACCAAGTCGAGCAATCTGGCGACGAACCTCCTCGTCGACGTGATCGGCATCCACACCGTGCAGCTCGCACTCGACGAGCTGGAGATCGACGGCGTCCGCGTGCTGCGCGGCGTCGAAGATCAGCGCGCGTTCGCGGCTGGGCTCAACAACGAGGTCACGGCCAATGGCCTCCTCAAGATGCTGCGCCTCATCGCGGACGGCAAGGCGTACTCGCAGAAAGCCTGCGACGACATGCTCGACATCATGCTCGATCAGCAGTACCGCAGCGGCATCCCCGCCGGTCTCCCGAAAGCGGCGCGCGTCGCCCACAAAACCGGCAACATCTCCACCGTCCACCACGACGCCGGCATCGTCTACCTCGACGACCGCAAGCCGTACGTGCTGGTGATCCTCACCCAATTCGAACCGGAGCATGGCCGCGGAACGGCTGTCGCCGACGTGTCGCGCGACATCTTCAACACGCTGGCCGGAAGTGTCTATGAGTAGTGCAGTTTCTCAGGAACAGGGGCTCAAAGTCGTCGACGCCTTCGATCTCGACGACGAATTACGCAGCGTTCTCAAGCCGGGAGAGATGGTCCGCGACGCCCAGGGCCGCCGCCATCGTCTGCCGCGCTATTTCTACGAGATCCCGTCGCGCGAGATCGCGATGGCGACCCGTCTCACGCCGCACTTCGGCATCAACGAGTTCATTCTCACCGACCTCAAGGAAGCGCCGCGTCTGCAGGAGTTCCCGCGCTACGTTCCCTGCGCGGTGCGCATTCTGGCGTTCTACCTCGAGCAGTTCCGCACTGCGTGCGGGGCGTCGGTCCACATCGCCGTCAACGGCGCGTACCGGTCGCCCTCGCACAAGCTCTCGGTCAACGCCACGCCGCACATGTGGGGCACGGCCGCCGACGTCTACCGGATCGGTCAGAACATCCTCAAGACGAAGGAGGCGATCGAAAAGTACAACGAGATCGCCGAACAGCTGAGCGAGGACATCACCATCCTGCCGTACGGCCACGTCACCGGCCGGAACGCCGACGACCACGTGCACGTCGACCTCGGCTACATCACTCTGATTCCACGCGAGATCAGCGAGGATCGGCTCGAGCAGCCGCAGGAAAACCGCCCCCGCTTCGCCTTCGAGGAACGCCGCCGCGTCGAGCGGCGCGCCCAGGCCGAGCCGACCGACTGAGCGCGCCGGGACGGGCATTCACGGTACGATCCGGCCTGCCCTTTGCTTAGGTTGAGGCCGCAGTAGCAGTCCACCTTTCGGAGTCACATGCCGCCTTCTGATTTGAAAACCGGGTTCGACCGCGAGATCGCGCGACTCCGTAAAACCCGTCTCGACATGCCCGTCATCGGGATGGAGTCGGAGTTCAACGTCTGGCTCGACGAGGTCGAGATCAATCCGGAGCCGTACTGGAAACACCCCAGCGCGTTCATCGATCAGCCGCTGCTCAAGCGCGAGAAAACGTCGCTGCAGCTGCCGACCGGCGGCGCCGTCTACTTCGACCGTGGCGTCATCGAGGTCGTGACTCCGGTCATCGAGCTCGCGCCGGAATGCACGGCGCGCATGGTCCGCAACCTCTGGGAGCAGATCGGCTTCGTGCGCGATCAGCTCACGAACTGGGGCAAGAAGAACGGCCACACCGTGCGCCTCAAGGCGTACTCGAGCCACTTCAACATCTCCTACGAGATCCCGAAGTCGCAGCAGAACCCGCAGCGCAACGAGAAGCTGCTCGCGCTGCTCCTCGCGTACATCCTCCCCGTCCCGATGATGCTGGTGGCTTCGAACCGCCGCTCGACCGGCGTCGGGGTCCGTCCGCGCGGCAGCCGTATCGAAATCACCGTCGACTTCACCCCCGATCCGGGCCTGATGATCGCCGCGGCGACTCTGGTGGTGGGCATCGTGCGCGAGGTGATGACCTGGCCCAGCTACGAGCTCTCGATGCTCGAAAAGCTCCCCATCCCGGTCATCGCCGGCGTCATCCCGGGGAAGCACACGACCCGCAAAGGGTGGCTGACCAAAGACTTTCATTACCCGCAGAGCCCGTACACCTCGGACATCAACGCTCCGATCTGGACGACGCAGTTCGGCGAGAAGCAGTCGCTGCGGCAGATCGGGAAGGACGTCGCCTGGTTCTTCCGCAAGTCCATCCGGAAGTACTCCGATCCGTTCAGCTTCCGGCTTCTCTTTGCGGTGCTCGACGGCCGCGCGCCGTCGCTCCTCGAGCTGATCGATCGCCCCGCCGCGTACGAAGACGTGGGACGCCTCTGCCGCTGGGGCAGCGTCATTCATGAGCTGAAGAACTACGAGTCGGAGATGCGCCTCCGCGCTCCGTGGCACGAGCTGCACGCCGACTCGATCGATCAGTTCGTGATCGAACGCAAGCAGGCGCGCGAGAAACATCAGAGCGAGATGGCCAACGTCAGCGCGGCCGAGCCGCGCGCGCGCGTCCGCGCGATCAAGGCTGCCGACGCGAAAGCGGGGAAGACGTCTCTCCTCGACGACCTCGCCGCCGACATCCCGAAGTCGATCCTCTCGCGCCGCCGTGGCGACCGCCCCGGAAAGCTCGTTCCCAAGCGCCCCTCTCAATATCTCGATCGCCGCGGCCTCCCGCTCCTCGGCGGCAACGGCAAGACGGATGCGGAACGCCGGAAGGCCGCAGATCGGCGCAAGCGGAACTACGCCGTTCCCTTCCCGGACCGCCGCCTCACCCGCTCCGCCTACGAGCAGGTCTTCCTCAAACTCGTCTCCGGCGGCCGCCTCAAGATGGGCAACGACACCTACAAGCCGATCGGCATGAAGGGCTGGTACCACGCCATCTTCGTCCGCGAATCCGACGGCGCCGAAAAGCTGCTGTCGATCGATCAGCTGCTCAAGAAGATGGATGACTGGACGTAACGCGTCCGTAGCGCGTGGCGAGTGGCGAGGTGCCAGGGCGGGATCGCCTGGGCGCCACTCACCGCCGTGCCGCAACACCGCCCCCTGAACTCACCACGCGCCACTCGCCACTACTCTTTCGACCTTCTCTCCCAATCCTCTCGAATCGCCTGACCGGGCGAGCGATTCTGGAGGCGCGGGCGCTCGAGAATGGTCGAGAGCAGGTCGGCGATGCCCCAGGAGCAGAAGGTCGTCACGGCCAGCGTGAAGAAGTGGGTGACGGAGTGCAGGCCTAAAAGAAAAAAGAGCGTCATCGGGACGGCGATGCCCATCACGATGACGCCCACGACGAGTCTCGATCCCGACACGAGCGCTATTCAATCACAACGAACTCAGCGCGCGTCGTTCATCGAGGCCATCTCGGCGACCGGCTGCGGCGCGGCGTCGTCCGCGGCAGCACGGCTCGAGACGCGATTGTGAAAGTCCTTCTCGAATCCGCGTACCTTCGCCACGTAGTTGCGCGTCTCGCGGAACGGCGGCACGCCGCCGAAGCGCTTCACGTTTCCTTCGCCCGCGTTGTACGCCGCGATGACCTTCGTCTCGTTGCCATCGAAGCGGCCGTGCAGGTACTTGAGGTACTTCGCGCCGGCAGCGATGTTCTGTGCAGGATTCGTGAGATCGCGCGCTCCCATCCAGCGGCCGGTCTTAGGCACGAGCTGCATCAGACCGATCGCGCCCGCACCCGAGCGAGCGGTCGGCTTAAACTTCGACTCCGCCTGCACCACGGCCGCGACGAGCTCAGGCCGAATGTTGTTCTTCTTCGCTTCCTGATAGATCACTGAGCCGAACGGCACTTCCTTCTTGAAGAACTCCTCACGCACCGTGTCCGTCGCGCTCGCCGCTAACTTCTGCGGAGCCGACGCGACGGTCTTCAGAGGCGACGACGCAGCGGACTCGACACCGCCGACCGCCGCCTGCACGCCGCCTGCGACCTGCTGCGCAATCGAACGCGCCGCGTTGAGGTCGCCTGCGAGCTCCCTGTCCAGCGTGATCGTCTTCGCCGCCTCGCCCGCTGTCGCCGGCTTGGCCGCCTGATCGTTCTGAAGCATCTTCACGGTCGGCACGCCGATGCTGCCGAACGCGAGCGACGCGCCGAGGGCCCAGGTGGCGTACTTCTTCCTGAGGCCTTTCATACGGCGCGGACGCACCGCCTCGACTTCGCGTCGAAGCTGGGAGCGGTCGAAGTTGTCGAGGAAACGCTCCTGGTAAGGCCTTCTGGTTTTCAGCTCCGGCATCGGTCTGCCTCCTTCGAAAGTGTCGTTACGCAACACTTATTTGCAAGGGAAAGACCACATTAAATTGCTGAGCAGTCACAGCTTACTGTCGAGCTTCAGGAACAGTTTTGCCTCCTCGCCAGCGCGGCATAGAATGCGCCGGCCATGAGAACCGGAGCTTCGATCTTTCTGGCGGGACTCCTGTTGGCGGCGCCGCTCGAACGAGCGGCGGACGAAGTGCCACCGCAGGAACTCCTCCAAGCCGCAACGACCCCTGCCCCTGAGTTCACGCAACCGGAGTGCCCCGCGCTCGACGTGCCGCTCGAGTCGCTTCCGCAGCAGCAGCCCGCCGGGCCCGATCCGCTGCTGCAGCGCGCCATCAAATACACGCAGCTCGCATTGCGGCATCGCGTGAACGGCCTGGCGAGCTACTACTCCTCCTTCTTCGACGGACGCCGCACCGCGAACGGCGAGGTTTATCGGAACGCCCGCTACTCGGCCGCGCACCTCACGCTGCCGCTCGGCACGTGGGTCGAGGTGACCGCGCGCGCGACCGGCCGCAAGCTCCGCCTCCGCGTGAACGATCGCGGCCCGTACGCGAAGAAGTTCTGCCTCGACCTCTCCCAAGCCGCCGCCCACTTTCTGGGCGTCGACGTTGCCGCCGACCGCCACGTCGACATCCGCATCATCGCGCTGCCGGGCGAAGAGCCGCTGCCGGAGAATGTCGACCCGTCCGCGCTCGACACGAAACCGACCGCGGTCGCGCAGCAGTAGGTCGAAGCGACGACGAGGGGCCTCCGGCGGCCGGGCCACGGGCCCGGACCCGTCTGACAGGCCAAGCCTCCGCGACACTCGTGCGAACGAACAGAATTCTGTCGCGGAGGCTTGGCCTGTCAGC
>JALYOB010000435.1 GCA_030857085.1 Acidobacteriota bacterium
ATCTCGAACGCAAGGGGCACCGCCAGAATGTCACCGCTGCCGGACGCCGACTTCAGTCCGATGGCCGAGAGAGGCACGGCGGCGATGATTGCAGCGCATACGCAGAAAATTCGAACGATTGCCTGCAGCAGGTTTCCCTCGGTTCGGGATGACAGTCCGCGTTATGCGGGCTTACGGCAAAGCGACGTAAAGCATCAACGAGTTAGGCGTAGCGGCATCGCCACGCAGGTGATCGATGACCAACGCCAATGCGGTGGAACGTGCTTCCGGCGAAATCGAACGGATCAGGAAGTCGAAACTGAGCACTGCGTCGGGCGACGTACGTTTGCCGACCCGGAGAAGTCCGAGCTCTCGGCGGATTCGCACTCGCGACCTGAAAAACTCTTCGGATATTGCGAGCGTTCCGATTGCGGCAGGCTGGCTGCCGGCCTGCCAGAGCTCCACGTGCAGATTGAGCGGGAACCGCACGGGCCGTGCGTACGACACCACCCCCTCAAAGCCGTCCTGGCCGAACGGCAGAAACATGGATGTCCCGTGAACGGGCTCACTGGATGGTGCGTACAAGTCCCGGTCGTGGTGGACCAGGAAGATGCCGCTACGCCGGTAGTCACGCTCGAACGGAACCACCCTGGCACACCCGCCGCCCCGGACTGGAGTGAACCCATAGCGGTCCCCGCTCTCGAAGAGTCGCTGACATACCGAAGCCGCGTAGGTCAGCCTCACGCGTCCATCTCGCCAGAAACGAACTTCGCTTGCCTGGGCCACCCGCGATACATCGCTCACTGCCTTCCACGTGGTTCCCTCAAGCTCGTCCAGAATCGGGAGGAGCGGGATTGTGGGGAGCTCGGAAACCTGGCCTTTCCCTGCGAGCGGCTCACACTGCAGGTACGGAACCTCGACGCGCCCGCTCTCCATTGCGTTGAGACGCAGCGCGTCGGCGGCTACGAATTCGAACAGTACGATTCTTCCCAACCTGCCAGAACTATCAGCGAGATAGAGCACTCCGCTCGCGGGACCATTCTTGATAAAGGTCCATTTCACCGGAGTCATGACCGTCGGGAGCTCGTCATAGGAGAGCGACCAGAAATCGGCCGTGCCATTGCGGTACAAGCGCAGCCGCGTGCGTGCGCGATCGCTTCGTGGCGGCTCCGAACGTCCATCAAGATCCCGGCACCATGCATGACTCGTGAGCGATTCAAAGATCTCCTCACGCGACATCTCGCCTATGGATTTTGCCGGATGTTCACCTGCGGAGGCTGCGCTCACACCGGCAGCGGTAATCAACAGGAACACGAAAGCGCGCACGAAGGCCGCGCGGAATAGCGAAGGTTCGTTCATTGGGTCACCCGATCTCGGCGCGGAGCTGGTTGATCCCATTAGACGGGAGCCGGATCAATCAGGCAACAGTCATTGAACGACGGCCGTACGGCTACGTTCGACGCGTCCGGCGGAGTACGCCCCTGACACGCACCTTCAGCGCGCGGTCACCCGATCCCGCATCTGCGTCATCACGCGATCCGCGAGCGGCGGCGGCGGGATCTTCGCCATCACGTCGTCCAGAAACGAACAGATCGACTGCGGCAGCTCGCGCGTCGAGGTATGCCAGCGATTCCACAGCCGCACGTAATGCATGCGCAGGCCGCGGCGCAGCGGGCGTTTCGCGCGGACGCGGCTGAGGCTGAGCAGATTCGCCGCGACCCCTTCCCACGTGAGCCAGCCGCGCGAGCGATATTCGTCACTCACTGATCCCGGCCGCAGCCGATAGAGCGCGCCGACTGCGCCGCGATGCGCGATCGGCCGTCCCGTTTCGAGCGTGCGCCAGATGAACTCCGTGTCCGCCGCGCAGCCGAACCGCTCGTCCCATCCTCCCGACGCCACGAGGAACTCGCGCTGTACGAGAAACGCGGTGCTCGACCAGAGTTGATAGCCCATCGCGGCGATGTCGTACCAGCGGTCGCCGCTCTGCACCGTGTCGCGGTAAGGATCGATGCCGTTGCGCTGCATCGCGTCGTCGCCCTGGATGCCGTCGAACGGCTCGAGCTGCGCGTCGCATTGCAGGCTGCGAATGCCCGCCGCGAGGACGTTCTCATCGACCACCGCACCGGCGAGATGCTCGAGCGCGCGCGGCTTGAACGCATCGTCGGCGTCGAGCTTGACGACGAACTCCCCCTTCGCGAGCGCAAGACAGCGGTTCCAGTTGCCGGCCATGCCGAAGTTGCGATCGTTGCGATGAACGTGAACGTTCGGGGCGGCGAACGATTGCAGAATCGCGTGCGTCTCGTCGCTCGATGCGTCATCGACTGCGACGATTTCCCAATCGCCGAACGTCTGCGCGCGCACGCTGTCAACCGCCGCGGCCACCCAGGGCGCGGCATTGAATGCAGGGATCAGCACCGAGATGCGAGGCGTCATTCGGGCAGATGTTATCCTTCGCGCGGGTCCGATGTCCGAGCTCTATGCGCCGCTCGTGCTGCTCTTTGTCTGCAGCGCATTCACATCCTACGTCGCCACGGCCATCGTGCGCCGCGGCGCGGAACGCGTCGGTCTGGTCGACCTTCCCGGCGAGCGCAAACACCACGCCGTCGCCACCCCCCGCCTCGGCGGCCTCGCGATCATCTTCGGCTTCGGCTTTCCTCTTCTTCTTCTCGCGGCGAACTCGCGCGCGTTCGATCTGGTCACGAAAAATCTGACCTATCTCTTCGCCGTCCTGGCCAGCGGCGCGCTCACGATCGGCCTCGGCGTCTACGACGATCTGGTCGGCACGAATGCGCCGAAAAAGTTCGCGGTGCAGTTCGCGGCCGCGTTCATCCTCGTCGCGTTCGGCTTTCACTTCGACTTCATCTCCATCGGCGGCCGCACCTTCAACCTCGGCATCCTCGGCATCGTCGCCTCGATCATCTGGATCGTCGGCGTGATGAACGCGATGAACTTCATCGACGGAATGGATTCGCTGGCGACCGTGGTCGCGCTCACGATCGCGGCCGCGTTCAGCGTGATCGCCGTGCTGCGCTTCGATGCGTTTTCGCTCGTGATCATGAGCGCGCTGACGGGCAGCCTGGTTGGCTTCTATCCGTGGAACAAGCCGCCCGCGAAGATCTTCATGGGCGATACGGGCGCGCTCTTCATCGGCCTGCTGCTCGCGGCCGGATCGATCGCGAAGCCGAGTAAATCGCCGACCGCACTCGCCATCGGCGGACCGATGCTCGCGCTCGCGCTGCCGGTGCTCGACACGCTGCTGGTGATGAACCAGCGCCTGCGCGGCAAGAATCAAAAGGTCGGCAGCCGCCTCTCGCGCGTCTTCACCGCCGATCGCAATCACATCCACCACATCCTCGTCGCGCGCTACGGCAGCACGGCGAAGGCGATCGTCGGGATCTGGGGCATCACCATGCTCTTCGCAGTGGCCGCCGTGCTGACGGTGCTGCCGCACACGAAAGTGATCGGCTACACAATGGGCGGGCTGGCCCTGCTCGCGCTGCTCGTGCTGCGCTTCCTTCCGAAACGCACGCCGCGCACGTAGAGCGTCGTATCCTGCCGCTGCATGTGTGGCATCTCCGCGATCTTTGCGTACCGCGGCTCCGCGGTCGACCGCGACGAGCTCGAGGCGATCACCGCCCGCATGATTCCGCGCGGCCCGGACGCCGGCGGCACGTGGATCTCGCCCGATGCGCGCGTGGGACTCGGCAGCCGCCGTCTCGCGATCATCGATCTCTCGCCCGAGGGAACGCAGCCGATGTGGGACTCGGCGCGCGAGCTGGTGATCGTGTTCAACGGCGAGATCTACAACTACGCCGAACTGCGCGCGTCGCTGATGCGCGGCGGCGCGACGTTTCACTCGCACAGTGATACCGAGGTTTTGCTCGAGCTTTATCGCCGCGATGGGGAGCGGATGGTCGGGTTGCTGCGCGGCATGTTCGCGTTTGCAATCTGGGACACGCGCACGCGGCGGATGTTCGTTGCCCGCGATGCGTACGGCATCAAGCCGCTCTACCTCGCCGATGACGGCTCCACGATCCGCATCGCCTCGGAAGTGAAGGCGCTGCTCGCAGGCGGGAAGGTCTCGAAGACGGTCGATCCTGCCGCGGCTGCAGGATTTTTCCTCACCGGTTCGGTGCCCGAGCCGTTCACGATTCGCCGCGACGTGCGCGCGATCGAGCCCGGCACGTCGTTCTTCCTCGAAGCAGAACGCGGCATGGTCGACGTGCGACGCCACACGTCGATCGCCGCGATTTTTCGCGATGCCGCGGAGACGAGCGTGCTCGTCGAGCCGGCCGTGTACGTGCGCGAACGGGTCGAAGAATCGGTACGCCATCACCTCGTCAGCGATGTGCCGGTGGGGGTGTTT
>JALYOB010000436.1 GCA_030857085.1 Acidobacteriota bacterium
GGGTGGTGGAACGCGGACGATGCGGCCAAGGTCCAGCGGCTCGTGGCGATGCTGATGCAGACTCCGCCGCTCGTTTCCGATGCGGCCTCGGCGAAACGGACGATTCACATTCCTCTCGAACGGCTCGCGGCGTACGGACCGGTGCATCGCGTGCTGGAAGCGGAGGCGAGAACCGGCTGGATCGGCGAGCGAACGCAGGCTTCGGAGCTCGCGACGTTCGCGACCGAGCCGGCCGTCTTCGCCGTGTTGCGCGACGCCGTCGCCGCCGGCGCGCTCAATGTGGAATGGGCGCAGATTTTCGTCAGGCGCGCTCCCGCAGAGCAGATCGTCAACGCCGCGCATGTGTGGCTGGCCGACCCGACGTTCTGGACGGCATGGGAGAGTCTTCCGACTGTGTTGCTCGACCGGCTCCGGTCGATGCAGCCGGCGCCGGTGTCGCTGCGCGCGGCGATCGTCGATGGCTGCGGGCTCGATCCCGTTGCCGGCGTGCGGCTGTACATCCGGATCGCGGATCTGCTCGCGCGGCTCGATGAAGCAGACGGCGGCGATTCCGCCACGCAGCTCGTCGAACGCCTGCTCGAGCGCGTGCCGCGATTCGCAGAGGACGACCGCGCGTTCCTCGAGACGGTGATCTTCGACAGCGGCTGGCGATGCCTCCGGATCGCAGCCCTCGCGTTGCCCGATCTGCTGCAGGTCGCACGGCTGTTCAGGAAAGACGAGAGCTTCGCGCTCCTGTACGACGAGATCGATCGCCGCTTCCGCCGCGAGCCGGAAGGGACGACCGCGGCGCTCGTGAAAAGCGGCTGGTGGTCCTTCTGGCGTTCGCGCTCGCGGCTGAGCGGCAGTCATCCGGCCGATGCGAAAGCGCTCGAGCGCGGCGCGCGCGAATGGCTCCGATCGAGCCGCGGCGACGTGACGATGGAAGCGTGGCAGCTCGCGCTCCGCGATCTTCCAAATCAGCTCACGGGCGAAGATCTCGCGCGGCTGCGCACAGACTCGGCGGATGGCGCGGCGTGGCCGCTCATCGCTCCATTCGAGCAGCAGCAGATCGAGGATCTCGCACGACGGGCCGCCGATCTCGGCGCGCTCGCCGAGATCGCCGAGGCCGTTCCGGGCGAGGGCTCACGGACGCTGGTCGAATCGGTTCTGAGCCGGTCACCTTACGCGAGTGAGCTTCCGGCAGAGGCTCTGGCGTGCCTCATCGTCCTGCCAAACCGCCGCGCCGCGCAGTTGCCGGTCCTGCCCCTGCGTGACTCCGCGACGTTGTGGAAGCGCGCCGGTCACCGCCGGGCGCAGGCAATGGAAGCGCGGATCCGGTCGGTCGCTGCTGCCCTGCACGACACGCCGGTCCAGGCACTGCACGCCGCCTCGTCGCCGAGCCTCTGGCGCAACGACGACTTTCGCGCCGAGCTCGCGCAATGGCTTGCAGGAAAGCGCAGCGCCGCTGCGATCGGCACGGAGGCGCTCGGGCTCATCGAGAGAGAGATCGAGGGAGCCGCTGAGCCGCGTCCCGCCGCACCGCGTGAATTGATCGCGTCGCTCGTGCAGCAGGGGCGGCGGCGGACGGCGCACTTTCTCGATCGGGATGCCGCGCAGCGCGTGCAGCACGATGCCCTGGCAACGAGCGCGCTGCATGCGCTCCTGCAAAAGCGGGCGAACGATCCCTGCTGGCAAAAGCTCGCCGACAGCGTTCGATTCGCGCACAAAGAGAGGGCGCTGCATCCGCGACAGCATCCGCTGCGGCTGTTGGCGGCGCAGATCGCAACGGCGGAGCTCGCGCGCGAGGATCGGGCGACACTGTTCACCGACGGCTGGCAGACGCTCGAGAAAGTCGCGCGACAACACAAGGTGCTGATCGCGCAGCCGCCATTCGAGTCGCACGGCTTCCCCATCTTCGACCTGGCGGCGACGATGCTCGGCCCGGGCTCGATCGGCGTCGCCGCCGTACGCATTCGCGAGCTCGCCGATCTGCTGTCGCGCAAAGACGCGGCGTGGTGGCGGAGACTCCTCGCCGGTGTGCGCGCGTTCCGCCGCTACGGCGACGTGCGCTGCAGCGACGATCGCGAGGAACTGGCGCTCGCCCTCCTGCTCGATGCCCTCACCGCTGCTCCGGATGAACATCGCGCGCTCAGCGCCGCGATGGCAGCCGAAGCGAAGACGAACGCCAAATGGACTCCGCTCGCGGAGTTCGGAATGGAAGCTCTATGAACCAAGTGGCCACCTTCTTCCGCGACCCCGCCGGCGACGCCGGCAGCACGTACCAGTTTCAAGTCAAAACGGACCGCGGCGGCGCACATCAATACTTCGTCTATACGCGCAGCCGCGGCAGCGCGAACGACTTCGCCGACCGGCAGATCAACCAGCGCGAGCTGGACCAGTTCCGAAAGCAGGTCGAGATGACGATCCGTTCGCAGGGCGGCGGCGTGATGGTGATCGCGTCGGGCGAAGGAACGTCACGCGACGTCGGCGTCAGCGCGATCTCGACCGGCAATTACGTTCCGGCAGCACGCTACACGGTGCTGCGTCCGGGCTATCCCTCGCACACGCTGCCGGTCAAAGAGCAGACGAGAATCAATGTCGGTTCTCATCTGCTCGTGCCGGTGGATGAGGAGTCGGAGGAAAGACTGGCGAACGTCCTCAGTCTCCTGCAGTGGTTTCGGCCCGACGTCGAAGCGCTGGTCGCGAACGCGATTGCGCGGCCGAGTCTCGATGCGCGTCTGGCCAAGCTCGAGAGCCGCGTGCTTGGGGACACGGCGGGCAAGGATGCGGACGAAACGGGGGCGACGTGGTGGGCTCGATTCGGACGGAAAGTGCGGCGCGTCATCGCCGCTCCTGCCCTGTATGCGTCCATCGCGACGGCATTGCTCGTCGCGCTGCTCGGGCTCAACACCTACCTGCTCAAACGGGTGGATTCGAAGCTGGCGACTGCACAACCCGCCGCGGTAGCAGTTGCAAAAGGTGCAGACACACAGCAGGCGCTCGCGGCAGCCCAGCCGCCGGTTGCGACGATTGCGTCGAGAACGAAAGAACTGCTGAACGAGGTGCGGCAGCGGAGCACGCACGACAGAAAATTGAAAGCGCTGTACGACGCCCACTTTGCGCCGTTCGACACGGGGGAGATCAATGACGCAAAGGCCAGCGAATGGTTCAGCAGGCAAGCCCCGAAAGGCGGCAGCCGCCCGCTGTTACTCGGACTCATCAAACTGCAGGTGCTGAAGCTCAAACCCGATGCGGCCATAGAGTTTCTCGAAAACAAATCGAACGTCACGGAGACGAAGAACGAACTCGCGGGCATCAACTACCAAGCCGACGTCGCAGGTTTGCAACTAATGGCGGTGCTCTCTTGTCGGATGGGCTACGACTCTTCGAACAAGCCCCAAGTGCCGACATTCGACAGCTCCCCGCCACTCGTCCTGATGCCCAACGGCCGCTGCGATGCGCTCGGCGACCAAGACATCGAGGCCGGACTCGATCACCTCCTCCAGTTCGTCAGGTCCTTATGAGCATCCATTCCTCATTGCGACTGCGCGTCTGGGACAGCACCGCGCCCGGTGTGGCCGACGTTCCGATGAATGACGACGACGTTTCGCTCCGCTGTCTCGCGGGCGCGTCCGGCGTTCACGTCGTGCTGAGCGACGGCGAGGGTGTGCGTCTGCGCGCGGAGATCGGCGCCGAGCCAGGCGAGCTCGTGCCGCTGCGCGTGCAGCTCGACGAAGCGGGTACG
Source organism: Acidobacteriota bacterium (assembly GCA_030857085.1). Taxonomy (GTDB): domain Bacteria; phylum Acidobacteriota; class Thermoanaerobaculia; order Gp7-AA8; family Gp7-AA8; genus QHVT01. The sequence goes on from JALYOB010000436.1 coordinate 3,725, forward strand.
CCGCAACTGCGCAGCGATGGGCGCAACGTCTTTCTTCTGCCGGCGGACGCGCGCTACGACCCGCCGCTGCCGATCCGCCCCGCCGCCGCGGAAGTGGCACTCGACCTGGCCATCATCGTTGACGGGACGACGCGCGTCTGGCCGGATGACGCGACTCCGAGCGCCCGGCTGCTCGACCAGAAAAACGCCTGGGCCGAGCACGTCGAGAAGCTCGTTGCGCTGGCGGCCGCGCTCGCGCGGGGCGGTCAAGCGCGCGTCAGCGTTCTCGCGTTCGGCGACCAGAGCGCGCCCGGCGTCTCGGCGTCGGATCTCCGTCCTGCGTATGACCTGCTTCCCCCGCCTGACGAGCAGCTTCTCCAGCCGTTCAGCGGCGACGTGTTGAAACAACGGTTACTGTCCATCCGGCCGACCGCTGGCGGCGACTTCGTCGACGCCCTCGCCGACGCGATGGAAGCATGCACGCGCTTGCGATGGGCGCCGGCATCGCGCCGGCTCGTCGTCATCAGCGGCGACTCGCCCGGTTGTTCGCTGCTCCATCCGCTGCCGAAAGGGGCCGACCTCTGCGTGCGCAGGCACGACGTCGACACGCAGGCGCTGCAGCTCCACCGGCAGCACGT
>JALYOB010000437.1 GCA_030857085.1 Acidobacteriota bacterium
GCCCAGCTCGGCAAGAGCGTCGCCGTCGTGGAGTCCAAGTACTGGGGCGGGGTGTGCCTGAACGTCGGTTGCATCCCCTCCAAGGCGCTGCTGCGCAACGCCGAGCTGGCGCACATCGTCACGCGCGAGGCGAAGACCTTCGGCATCAGGATCGACGGACAGGTCTCCTTCGACTACGGCGAGGCGTTCCGCCGCAGCCGCAAGGTCGCCGAAGGCCGCGTCAAAGGCATCCACTACCTGATGAAGAAGAACAAGATCGACCAGTACAACGGCTGGGCCGAGTTCACGGATGCGAACACGCTCACCGTGAACGGCGAGACGATCTCGTTCAAGCACTGCATCCTCGCCACCGGCGCGACCACGCGCCTGCTGCCGAACACGAAGCTCAGCGAGCGGGTGGTGACGTACGAAGAGCAAATCGTCGAAGAAAAACTGCCGGAGAGCATCATCATCGCCGGCGGCGGCGCGATCGGAGTCGAGTTCGCGTACGTGATGAGCAATTACGGCGTGAAGGTCACCATCGTCGAATTCCTCGATCGCCTGATGCCGAACGAAGACGAGGAAATCTCGGCCGAACTGCAGAAGCATTACCGCCGCGCCGGCATCGAAGTGATGACGTCGACGCGCGTCGACAACATCGACGACAGCGGCGACAAAGTGCGCGTCACGGTCACGAAAGACAACCAGCAGCAGACGCTCGAAGCAGACAAGGTCCTGCAGGCAATCGGCTTCAAGCCGCGCATCGAAGGCTACGGTCTCGACAAGACGGGCGTGAAGATCACCGAGCGCGGGGCGATCGAGATCGACGGCCGCATGCGCACGAGCGTGCCGCACATCTACGCGATTGGCGACGTCACCGCCAAGATGATGCTCGCGCACGTTGCGGAAGCGATGGGCATCATCGCCGCCGAAACGATCGCGGATCACGAAACGCGCGAGCTCGAGTTCATCATGATGCCGCGCGCGACGTACTGTCAGCCGCAGATCGCGAGCTTCGGCTGGACCGAGAAGCAGGCGAAGGAAAAGTTCGGTGACATCAAGGTCGCAAAGTTCCCCTTCACCGCCAACGGCAAAGCCCACGGCCTCGGCGAAACGTCCGGCTTCGTGAAGATCATCAGCGACGCAAGATACGGCGAGATTCTCGGCGCGCACATGATCGGCCCCGACGTCACCGAACTCCTCCCCGAGCTCACGCTCGCCCAGCAGTGGGAGCTGACGACCGCCGAAGTCGCACGGAACGTGCACGCCCATCCGACCCTGAGCGAAGCGCTCAAAGAAGCGATTCATGGGCTTGAAGGGCACATGATCAATATGTGAGTTCCTCGGAGTACCTCGGGTTCCTCGGGTTCCTCGGAGTACCTCGGAGTACCTCGGGGAGTTGCCTGAGGCCGAGGTACTCCGAGGTACCCGAGGTACTCCGAGGTACTCCGAGGTACTGCTTTCCGAAATGTCCGCACCAAATCCTGAACTCGTTGAATCCTCCGCCACAACCGAAGGCGTCCCCGTCGCGCCGTCTTTAGCGGGTGCGATTGAAAACGTTCGTGTGCCGCTCGAGCGGGCGCGGATCGATGCGCGGGTGGTCACGATTTCGTTGATTGCGATCGGGCCTGCGGCGATCACGGCGGTCGTGGCGCAGGTGCTCGTCGCGATCATTGCGGTGGTCACGAATTTCGCGTTTTATGGCCGTTGGTCGGCGCAGAACGTCTCGCCCTCGCATCATCACCTCGGCTGGCTGGTGCTCTTCGTGCCGGCGATCGGCGGGATCATCGTGGGACTGATGGCGCGGTATGGATCGAAGGCGATTCGCGGCCACGGCATCCCGGAAGCGATGGAGCAGGTGCTGCTCAATGACAGCCGGATTCCGCCGCGGATGATGTTTCTGAAGCCGGTGTCGGCGGCCATCTCGATCGGTACCGGCGGCCCGTTCGGCGCGGAAGGCCCGATCATCGCCACCGGCGGCGCGATGGGTTCGGTGTTCGGGCAGGTGCTGCGCACGACAGCGATGGAGCGGAAGACGCTGCTCGCCGCGGGAGCGGCTGCCGGTATGGCGGCGACGTTCGGCAGTCCGGTTGCCGCGGTGCTGCTCGCGATCGAACTGCTGCTGTTCGAACTGCGTCCGCGCTCGATCGTTCCGGTTGCACTTGCGGCATCGACCGCGACTGCGGTGCGCATCGCGTTTCATGGCGTCGGTCCCGCGATCGCAATGCCGCGACTCGGCACGCCTACCGAGGGCGCGCTGGCGGCGTACGTGATCCTCGGCGCGCTGATCGGATGCCTGTCCGTTTACGTGACGCGCTTCGTCTACTGGATCGAAGATCTCTTCGAGCATCTGCCGATTCACTGGATGTGGTGGCCGGCGATCGGCGGTTTGATCGTTGGTGCGGTGGGGATCGTTGCGCCGCGCACGCTCGGCATCGGCTACGAGAATCTCGACGATCTCGTGTCGGGCAAGCTGCTCGGGATGACGGCGCTCACGCTCTGTCTCTTCAAGTTCATCTCCTGGTCGTTCTCCCTCGGCAGCGGCACCTCCGGCGGCACGCTCGCGCCTCTGTTCACGATCGGCGGCGGATGCGGCGCGGCGCTCGGCGGATTCGCGGCGCAGGCGCTGCCGCGCTATCACATCGACGTGCGCATCTGCGCGCTGGTGGGGATGGCGGCGATGTTCGCGGGAGCGTCACGAGCGCTGCTCGCGTCGGTCGTGTTCGCGTTCGAGATCACGCTGCAGCCGCTCGGCCTCCTGCCGCTCCTCGGCGGATGCACGGCCGGATATCTGATGTCGTCGCTTCTGATGCGCAACACGATCATGACCGAGAAGCTCGCGCGCCGCGGCGTGCGCGTGCCGTCCGAGTACGCGGCCGATCATCTCGAGCTCGTGACGGTCGGCGACGTCTGCACGCACGATGTGGTGACGGTGCACGCGGACGATCGCGTCGGCGCGCTGCACGCGCTGCGCGAAACGCATCAGGGCTTTCCGGTGGTGAATGCGGAAGGACAGCTCGTGGGAGTGGTGACGCGCCGCGATTTCCTCGCGCGCGCGAAGGATGAAGATGTGCGGATCGGCGCTCTCGTGACGCGCGTACCGTCCGTGATCTTTCCTGACAACTCGCTGCGCGACGCCGCCGATCACATGGTGCGCGAGAACGTCGGGCGCTTGCCGGTGGTGTCGCGCGAGAACCCGCGGGAGCTGGTGGGGATCATCACGCGCAGCGATCTGCTGCGGGCGCATGAGAGGCGGTTGCAGCAGGCGTAGTTAGGCGGGATGAGGGGGAGGGCACGACTTTGCGCGGCCCCTCATCCGCCCTTCGGGCACCTTCTCCCCGCATCGCGGGGAGAAGGGCAACGTGGCACAGGCGTCGGTGCATCACCACTCGTTGCCCCTCGCCCCGCTTGCGGGGAGAGGGTGGCGCGGAGCGCCGGGTGAGGGGCGCGCGAATACGGCACGTCAGCGGCCATCACGCCGGGATGACACCCCCCTACCTCTTCACCGTCTTCGCCAGATACTCCCGCACCGCCGCGTGCGTCGCGGGGTCGCTCCACTGTTCGAGCACGTCCGAATCCCACTCGTTCGCGTAATGCTTGGCGCGTGCGATCGCGCGGTCGCGGAGTTGACGTTTGGCGAGGGTGAAGGCGCGGGGAGGGAGGGCGGCGAGGCGGGTGGCGAGTTCGGTGGCGCGGGTGAGGAGCGCGTCCGGCTCGACCACCTCGTCGAGCATGCCGAGGCGGAGGCCTTCGTCGGGGACGACGGTGCGGCCGGTGTAGAGAATCATCTGCAGGTGCTGCGGCGGCAATGCGAAGCGCACCACTTCGATCACGCTCGCGGGAAACGGCACGCCCACCGGCAGTTCGGGCATGCCGATGCGTCCGTTCCCGCTGGCCATGATCTTCACGTCGCCGCAGAGCGCGAACACGCAGCCGCCTGCGATCGCGTGACCGTTGATCGCCATGACCAGCGGCTTCGAAAACGAAAAGAGATCGAGCAGCGTGCGCGAGAGTGCGGGGAGGAATTGCCGCGCGTAGTCGGCGCCTCCTTCCACGAGGCGAAACAGATCGACGCCCGCGGAGAAGATCGAGCCGCTGCCCGTGAGGATCAGCGCCCGTGCATCGGACGCCTGCACTTCCGCGACCGCGCGCGCGAGTCCTTCCGTCAGCTCGAGGTCGAGGGCGCTCGCCTTGCCGTGTGCGAGGCGGAGCGTGGTGATGCCGTTGTCGTCGCTGCGTTCGATCATGGCCGCGAAGGATAACGCGTCCGTTGCAGTTGCGTTTCCGAACGCGCGGTAGTCTAAGAAACCGTGAAAACCACTCTCTGGATGTTGATTGCATTTCTGCTGATCGGCGCCGC
>JALYOB010000074.1 GCA_030857085.1 Acidobacteriota bacterium
ACGACGACGGTCGTGTTGCCGGCCGGCGAGGTGCAGCCGTTGACGGTGACCGTCACGGAGTACGTGCCGGCAGCGCCGTTCGGGATGCTCGGGTTCTGGTCGGAGGAGGTGAAGCCGTTCGGGCCGGTCCACGCGTAGGTGGCGCCGGTCACGAGGGGCGTCGAAAGAGCGATCGTGCCGTTCTCGCAATACGGGCCGCCGTTCGACGCCACCGGCGTTGCCGGAATCGCGTTCACGACGACGTTCGTCGATCCTGCGTTGGACGTGCAGCTGTTGACGGTCACGGTCACCGAGTAGGTGCCCGCATTTGCAAGCGTCGCCGCGAGCGTCGGAGTGCGCGAGGAAGACGTGAAGCCGTTCGGACCGGTCCACGCATACGTGGCGCCGGTGACGTCGGGCGTGCTGAGAGAGATCGTGCCGTTCTCGCAGTACGGGCCGTCATTCGACGCGACCGGAGTGGCGGGAGCGGCGTTGACGACGACAGTCGTCGAACCTGCGGCAGAGGTGCAGTTGTTGACGGTGACGGTGACGGAGTAGCTGCCTGCGTTCGCGAGCGTCGCGGTGCGCGTCGGCGTGCGCGAAGTCGAAGTGAAGCCGTTCGGGCCGGTCCACGAGTACGTCGCACCGGAAACGGCGGGCGTGCTCAGTGCGATCGTGCCGTTCTCGCAGTACGGGCCGCCGTTCGACGCGACCGGCGTAGCCGGCGTCGCGTTGACGACGACCGTCGTCGATCCCGCGGATGACGTGCAGCTGTTGACGGTGACGGTCACCGAGTAGCTGCCCGCGTTCGCGAGCGTCGCGGCGAGCGTCGGCGTGCGTGAGGCAGACGTGAAGCCGTTCGGGCCGGTCCACGCATAGGTGGCGCCGGTGACCGCGGGCGTGCTCAGTGCGATCGTGCCGTTTTCGCAGTACGGTCCGCCGTTCGAGGCGACCGGAGTCGACGGAATGGCGTTGACGGCGACGATCGTCGAGCCAGCCGCAGACGTGCAGTTGCTGACGGTGATCGTGACCGAGTACGTGCCCGACGCGGCGGTCGTGGCGTTCGGGATGGTCGGGTTGCGGAGCGTGGAAGTAAAGCCGTTCGGGCCCGTCCAGGCGTACGTCGCGCCGGTTACGTCGGGAGTGCTCAGTGAGACCGTCGATCCCGCGCAGTACGGGCCGCCGTTGCTGGCCGCCGGCGTCGCAGGCGGCGTGCAGGGCTCACCGACCGAGCTGCAGGCGGTCACGTCGCTCAGCACCGGCGTCGCCGTGTTGGCGGTCGTGCTGAGATACGCCTTGTACTTGAGGTAGCGGAAACCGTTGAACTGCGTCAGCGCGGCGCCGCTGGTGGTGAAGAAGGTCGACGCGGTGCCATCGGGGCCGACGAAGTTGAACGGACCGGCGGCGGAGCTGCTGGCCGCGGCATGGAAGCGCACGGTGGTATTGGCCGGCGTGGACGCGGTCCAGGACAGCGTGCCCCAGGTGATCGAAGCACCGGCGACGGCGCCGCTGTCTTTCACCGAGGAGACGAGGTTGCCGGAGGTCTGGAAGGTCTGCGGCGTGATGTAGACCTTGAAGCCGAGATCCTGTCCCGGCGTGGTCCACGAGGCGCCGCTGGTCGTGCTCTGCACCCACGCGCCGTTGGCGTACGCGTTGTTGGTGGAGCGCGTCGTGGCGTAGGTACCAGCGCTCGGATTCGCGGCCATGCGCACCACGTAGGCGTACTGCGTTCCGGCGACGATCGTGGCCGGAGTGCCGAACGTCGCGGTGTAGTACACGGACGAGCCGGAAGAGAAGCCGGTGATGGTGGCGGTGGCGAGAACCGTCGTCGTCGGCAGGTTGGCGCTGACGGTGCGAATCTCGACCGTGACGTTCGGCGTGGTGCCGGTGCAGCTGCTGCAGAACATCGCCACGTCGAGGCGCGTGAGCGAGCCGCTCGCGGCGGCCGTGAAGGTCTGCCCTTCCCACGTGGTGGTGGTCACGCCGTTGCCGCTGGAGCCGAGACTGGTGTTCTGCTGGTCGATGGCCTCGCTGCCGGAGAGCGCGAGCTTCACGTCGCCGGCCGCGCTGTTGAGGTCGAGGCTCGTCGCCGTACCGGCAGTGAAGTCGGCCTGGGTGGTGTCGGTCGCGCAGGCCGACGCCGACTGCACGGTCAGCGCAAAGTTGCGAACCGTGTTCTGACCATCGGCCACGACCACGTTGTTCGCCACGCTGCTGACATAGCCGGTCGCCGCCGCAGTCACGGTGTAGCTGCCGGTCGCAACGCCGGTGATCGAGTACGCGCCGGTGCCGTCGGTCGTGGTCGAGCGCGCGCCCGCGGTGATGGAGGCACCGGAGATCGCGAGGCCGCCATTGGTCTGCACCGTGCCGCTCATCGTGCCGAAGGTCTGGCCGCAGGCCGGGAAGACGACCGAGGCGGACGCGGACGAGTTCGCGCTCATCGGCGTGAGCGCGGTGCCGGGGCAGTCATTCGTGGTCGTGACGAAGTAGTAGTACGTCGTGCCCACCACACCGGTGGTGTCGGTGTAATTGGTGGTGCTCAGGTTCGAGACGATCGGCGAAGAGCCGGTCGGGAACGTCGCCGTGGTCGAGCGATAGACGCTGTACTTGCCGCCCGTCGCATTCGTTCCCCACACCGCGTTCGCGCTCCACGAGATCGCTACGCTCGGCGTGCTGCACGAGGGATCGACGCTGACCGTCGGAGCAGCGACTGCGCTCGGTGCCGAACAGTTGATGATCACCGCCGCGGCCGCGTCTTCGCGGCGGGTCGGGCTCACCGTGTCGGCAGTCGGGAAGAAGGAGCGGGTGTCGGTCCAGAACGGCACGACGCGGCGGTTGTGGGCAATGATGCCGGTGTAGTCGCCGTACTGATTGCCGTTGCGCGAGGCGTTGTCGGTGGCGTTCTCGTCGGAGTAGTCGACGCTGTTGCGCCAGACCACGCCGCCGTTATCGGTGACGAGGATGTTCGGCTCGAACGAGATCCCGCCATTGGACGAACGGGCGTAGAAGAGCTGCGTTTTGCGGTTGTTGGTCGTGTCGATTCGGGTGTCGTACCACGAGACGTTGACGCTGCCGTCCGTCGGATCGACTGCGAGCCAGGGGAAGATCTGCGTGGCCGTTCCGACGTCGTCGTTGACCTTGAGAGGAGTCGACCACGACGTGCCGCCGTTCGTCGAGCGCACCAGGTAGATGTTGATGTTCGTGCCGGTGGTCGTGCCGGCCGGGAAGTCGGGATAGACGAAGTAGAGATAGCCGAAGTACGCGGACGACGGATTGTTGTCGAGACCGAGCGAGCCGAAGGCGTTGATGCCGCGGCTCTCCTGCGCGGGCGGCTTGTTGTTCGAGCCGAACGAAGTGAGCGCCTGCGTCGCGATCACGACCGGCGTCGACCAGGTCGCGCCGCCGTCGACCGACTTGGAGAAGACGGTGCGCTCGCTGGTCTGCGTGCTGGCGGTGTACACGAGCCGGTTCCAGATGGAGTAGACGGTGCCGTCCGGTCCGACTTTGATGTCGCCGCCGATGTCGTACGAGCCGACCGAAGGCGTGGGAAGGATGACCGTCGTCCAGCTGGTGCCGTTGTCGGAGTACGCCACGCGCTCGACGTTGTCGGCGTCCCAGATGACGTAGATGCGGCCGGGATGCGATTTCGTCGACGCCGGACCCGCGCTGTTGTCGATGGCCATGAACTGCTTGTCATGGAACGGCGTCGAGACGTTGAGGTTGTTGACGATGATGCCGAGGTTGGTCCAGTTCTGACCGGAGTCGGTGCTGCGCGCGATGACGAGCGACGAGCCCGACGAAGTGCCCGCGCTGTTCTGCGAGATCAGCATGTAGACGGCGTACGCACGGCCCTGCGCATCCCACGCAACCGCGGGATCGCTGCCGAACCACGCCGAGGCGCCACTGACGCCGCCGGTCAATGCCGCAGGCCACGGGGCGCAGCGATAGGTCCAGGTCACACCGCCGTCGCTCGAACCGTAGAGCGCCTGCGTGCCGTACGTTCCTGCAGTGCCGCCGGTGGGCGACTGGCAGGCCGCGTCGGGATCGCGATAGAAGGTGTTCGCACCCGCGACGAGCTGCAGAGGATTGTTGGGGTTGACGGCGATCTGCACTTCGCCCTGGTATCCCTCGACGCCGCCGGCCGGATTGGCGTTGGAGCCGACCGATGCCGCGAGCGAGCCGATGCCGAACGTTGCCGCGATCTCACGATCGCTCGGACGGAGGCTGAGCCCGCCCGTGCCTTCCGGAACGGTCGCGTGGTTGGTGCCGAGGAGCGCCGACTGCTGACGCTTGAGCGCCTTCCAGAGTTTGCTCTGGCACTCGACGATCGGAGACTCCTCCATCATCGTGCGCTTCTCGCGGCGCCACTTCTCGAACGCTTCTTCCGGATCTTCGGCAGCCCCGCGAACGCGCTCGACGAGCTCCTGATGGATCATGCCGCGGCACTCGGCCACGTCGGGAAGATCCACGAGAGTGACCGGCGTGAGGCCGAACGACGGCTCTTCATGCTCGCCGGCAAACGCGAACGAGCTCGTGAAGAGGCTCATCAGCGCCGCCAGAACGACGATCACTCGGATGGAGGCTGCGGTGGTTTTCAGCGGAAAAGACGGCTGCATACGTTTCATTCGGCGGGTCCTTCGACTGGCGGATGGTTCGAGCTGCGGAGGGAGTCGGGGATGACGGCGTGGCCGAGCTCACTCAGCGGACGCGGTTTGATCAGAAGGCTGTGGATGCGGCCGGCGGTGACGGAGTCGGTGATCGCGGGAGTGGCGTACGCGGTCACGACGATGAGCGACGCGGAGGGCTGCATGACCCGCACGGTGTCGAGCAGCGCCAGACGGTCGATGCCCGTCGCGGCGGTGAGGTACGGATCGACAATGACCTTCGTGTACTCCCGCCGCGCCATCAGCCCCTCGGCGGAAGCGCTGTCGCTCGCGACGTCGACGTCACACCCCGCGCCGCACAGATAGCTGCGCAACGCGCCGGCGATCAGCTCGTCGTCGTCGATCAGAAGGACCTTCGGCCGCGATGCGGCAGGAATCTCGTGCATTGTTGGGAAACCGGACCGTGCGCATGATGGCCGTGGCGGCGCGCGCGCAACATCGGGAGAGCACCGCTTCCGCGGCGTGTGTTTTTCCGAACGTGCTGTCGGTAAATTACCTACGCGCCGAGGAGGCCGTGGTCGATCGCGTACTGCACGACCTGCGCGTTGTTGCGGAAGCCCATCTTCGCCAGCAGGCGCGCGCGATGCGTGGCCACGGTCTTGACGCTGACGTTCAACTCCGCGGCAATGTCGCGCGGCGGCTTGCCCGCGGCGATGAGGCAGAGCACCTGAAACTCGCGATCGGAAAGCGCCGTGTGCCGCGCGGCCCCGCCCGTTTCCATGAGGTCGAAGGCCACGCTCTCCGCGAGTGCCGGCGGCAGGAACCGCTCGCCGCGCGCGAGCTTGCGAATGGCATTGACGAGATGCGCACGCGCGCTGTCTTTGCTGAGAAAGCCGGCCGCACCGCTTTTGATGACGCGCGCTGCATACGACGCCTGCTGATGCATCGTCAGAATCAGCACCGGCACGCGCGGCGCGATCGCGCGAAGCTGCGCGAGCACGTCCAGTCCCGGACGGTCCGGCAGGTTCAGGTCGAGCACGACGACGTCCCACGCGCGCTCGCGTACGAGCTCGATCGCCTCGCCGCCGGTGCGCGCCTCTCCGCCGACCGAGATGTCGCTCGTCTCGGCCACGATCTGCTTGACGCCTTCACGCACGATGTCGTGGTCGTCGACGATGAGGACGGTGATCATGCCGCCGGCCCCTCCCCTGCTCCGAGCGGGACGGAGACGGCGACGATGGTGCCGCGGCCCGGAATGCCTTCGATCTGCACGTTGCCGCCGATGATACTGGCGCGCTCGCGAATGCCGATCAGTCCAAGCGAAGTCGAGTCGCTGATCTCCTCGGGTGTGATGCCGATGCCGTCATCCCGGATGTCGATCAACAGCTGGTTCGCGCGGCGGCGCATGCGCAACTCCACACGCGTGGCGTTCGAATGGCGGGCGACGTTCGTCAGCGCCTCCTGGATGATGCGGTAGATCGCCACGGCGAGATTCGGGTCGAGGTCGAGATGCTCGGGCAGCGACAGCTCGCATTCGATGGCGGTGCGCTCCTCGAACAGACGCGCCTCCGACTCGACCGCGGCGATGAGGCCGAGGTCGTCGAGGATGCTCGGGCGCAGCTCGGCGGAGATGCGTTGCACCGCGCCAACGATCGAGTCGAGCGTTTCGACGATGCGCTCGCGCACGGGCGAGTTCTGCGTGCCCTGCAGGATGCCCAGCACGTCCATCTTCAGTGCGGTGAGGAGCTGGCCGAGATCGTCGTGAATCTCGCGGGCGATGCGCGTCCGCTCCTGCTCCTGCACCACCAGCAGGCGATCGGAGAGCGCCTTCAGATCGCGCTTGCCGGAGGCCATCTGCTGCTCGGCCGCGGCGCGCGTGGTGATCATGGTGTTGAAGGCATCGGCGAGTTGCTCGATCTCGCGCGGACCGCGTGTGACCGCGACTGCGCCGTACGCACCAGCGGCCACCGCACCTGCCGCGCGGGCGAGCGTGTTGATGGGCCGTGCGAGCGCGTTGGAGAGGAAGAGCGCGCCGAGGGCGACGACCAGGAGGATCGCGGCACCGGCGGCGAGGCCGCGCACGAATGTGGCGCGCACAGGCCGCATCAGATCGGCTGTGGCGACGCCGACGTACACATGCCAGCCGATTTCCGGGATGTACGTGAAGCCGTATTGCCGCGAGACGCCGTCGATGCCGACGTCGGCGGTGCGGCCCTCCTTGTCGCGCAACGCCGTCGCTGCGACGCCGCGGCCGCTCACGTTGCGGCCCACCCAACGCTCGGGCTCCATGGTGCGCGCGACGACGACTCCATCGCGGTCGATGATGGTGACGACCGAGCTCGCGGCGAGGCCGTCGTGCACCTCGATGTCGGGCAGTTGCACGAGCACGAGCAGGTTGCCGCGTCCCGCATCGATCGCGACGGCCGAAATCCAGCGCCCGTCGAAATTGCGCATCAGCGGGCGCCGCGGAGCGAGCCGGCCGTTCCGTCGCTCCGCTTCGAGCCACAGCCGCGCCACGCGCGAGACCGCGGCATCGCCCGGCTGCGGCTGCGCGGCGCAGACGAGCACGCCGCGGGAGTCGAAGAGAAAAAGGTCTGCGTACTGCGGAAAAAAGTCCGTGACGGCGAAGAGCGAGTCGCAGGTGTGGCCGTCGAAGTTGCGGATCTCCGAACGGAGAGCGAGACGCTCGAGGAGGTCGATCGAGTCTGCGTAAAGATGGCGGAGTCCGGAAGCGGTCGAGCGCGCGCTGCGCAGCGCCATGTCGCGCGCTTCGAGCTGCTCGCGCCGCACCTGCACGGCAAAGGTGACCGCGAGCAGCACGAGCAGCGGCAGCACGGTGACGACGGCGAACGTCGCCAGCCACGCTCTCATCGACCATGCCGAACGCTGCATTGAGAGCAGAGTGTAACCGTGAGCGATCCCGCACCAACGCGGGTGCGGCAAGGCATGCCGTCGCTCGCGCGCAACTGGCTAGTGCGGGAGAGCGGCCCGCGCATCCACTGCCGCGCCACGCCGCGAGCTCTCCCCCACCTCTGCTACTCTGCGGCGCGGCATGACGCCGGGCCGCATTGCTTCCGCGCTCGTTCTCGCCTGGAGCGCGTGCTGTCTCGCACTCGCTGCGCTCATCTTCTTCAATCTCCCCCACGTCGAATTGCCCGAGCGCTACGTCCCTCTCGCCTTCGGCTGTCTGATGCTCTACATGGGCGGCTCCGCGCTGACGGCCGTGATCTGGCCGCCGAAGCCGAAAGACCCCAACGCGCCGATCGACGTTCCGCCGCGCGGTCAGGTCCGCGGCCGGACGTCGTATCGCGACGACAGCACGTGGACGCGCAACGTCATGCTGGCCATCGGCACGATCTTTCTGATCGTGAGCATCGCCGCCGCCGCCGCGCAGCCTGCGCTCCTCCTCCTCGGCCTCATCGCCATCGGCATCCTCGCCGGCGCGGGCGTGAAGACATGGCGGCAGCATCGATACGGGAGTGCGCGTCTCGAGCTCGACATGCCCGCGCGCCGCGGCGACGTCCTGCAGGGCGTGATCACCACCTCCGGCTCCGCCTGGCGCGCCGTCGACAAAGAGGACATGGAGGCGACGGTCGAGGTCACTGCCATCCGCAGCTCCCGCGGCGGCGGTCGGTCGCATTCCGCCGACATTGCGCAATCGCGTGCAGCGGGCAGCGTCATGCGCAATGGCGAGAAGGTCACCATTCGCTTCAGGACGACCGTTCCGCTCATCGATACGAGCGAAGGGCGATTCACCTGGAACGTCCAACTGACCATGCCCTTCGTGCAGTACCGCGCGACGTTCGTCATCGACGTCGCCTAGCCGCCGCTCCGCGAGAAACGCAGTACACTGATGCCTGCTTCCGGCATTCAGGAGGGGCGGAATCATGGACCAGTCGTCCTACCGCGGCACCTACATGGCGATGTTCTACGACCACATCGTACGGATGGCGGAGTATGTGCGCGACCGGCAGGTGCCGAACATCGTCCGCGCGATGAACGAGGCATACCGGCGGAAGAGCGCGGGCGGCGCGATCTATTCGCACGTGCTGGTCGGCCATTTCGCCATGTTCGCCGCCAGTCCCGGCATTCCGGGCCAGCCGTTCGTCCTCCCGCAGCGGGCAGACCGCAACGTCGCCGCCGATTACGCGAAGATGAAAGAGGGCGACTTTCTTCTGACCAACGGTCCGTCCCTCGTCAATCCCGACAAGGCAACCATTCCCGAGGTCGGCCCGAATGAGGCGCGCGTCCGCGGCGCATATACCGCCGGCATCACCTGCAGCTATGTGCGCTTTTACAAGACGCCGATCGGGGCGCTGGTGCCGGTGAAGATGTCCACGTCGCTCGAAGACATCTGCGATCTCGTCATCGACAGCGGCTGTCCCTGGAGCTGCGGCGTGATCGACACGCCAGAAATCCCGTTCAGGATCGTCTCGTCGAGCGGCATCTCGCAATTCCTCGTCTATTGGGCATGCACGGCAGCGCTATGTGCCCAGATCGGCAGCGGCGGCAAAGATGACGGCGCTGCGGCGGCGCGCGACTATCTCGACAAAGTCATTGCGAGCTTCCGCGCCATCGAGCAGAACGAATTCGACACGATCGATCGCGTCGCGCGTCAATGGACCGAACACGTCCTCCGCTACAAAGGAAAAGCGCGGCTTCTCGTCTATGGCGCCCCACAGGAGGGAACGCCCTACGAAGGCACGCAGAACATGTTCGTCAACGACGCCTATGAGACCGCGGCGGGGACGATGATCATGCAGCCGTATGAGCTGTACAAGACGGATCTGAAACCGACGGATATCGTTCTCATTGGCGCCATTGCACCGGGGAACAGCGACGAAATTCAGGTGGCGAAAGTCGCCAGACAGATTGGCGCGACCACCGTGGCGTTCGGGCCGTTCAGCGAACAAAGCGAAGGACCGCGGCTCGCCGACCATGTTGACGTGGCCATTGACACGCACAGTGGCGACGGCGCGGGCGTACTGGACGTGCAGGGATTCGACGAGAAGGTCTGCCCGATCAGCGGCCTTTCCGGAAATCTCGTGCTCTGGCTGCTCACCGCACAATGGACCTGGCACATGGTCCAGCGGAATGAAACGCCGTATTACTGGCAGAACTATCTCGAAGTGGGGGCGGTCGAATACGACGACCTCACCCACGCCAAGTTTGTCGAGCGAGGTTATTGAATGAGCCGCTCCATTGCGCAAGGGGGAAGCCGCCCCGTCGCCCTCAGCGACCGGCAGGGATTCGACCGCCGCTGGTTCGCACCCAACCTGCAGTCGGTCTTCGTGCCCACTCGTAGCGAGGAGGTGGCGGATTGTGTGACGGCCGCCATTAATGCCTATGGCCGAAACGTGAAAGTCACGTCGGGGCGGCACTGCTACGAAAATTTCGTCTACAACGACACCACGCGGGCGGTGATCGACATGTCCGCATTGAACCACGTCGGATTCGATCCGGCGCGTAATGCCTTCTATGTCGATGCAGGCGCCGAAAACTGGACCGTCTATCGCACGCTCCTCAATGGCTTCAATAAGACCCTGCCCGCCGGGAGCTGCTATTCGGTCGGCGCCGGCGGCCACATCACCGGCGGCGGATATGGACTGCTGTCGCGGCTGCACGGTCTGACGGTCGATCATCTGACCGGCGTCGACATCGTCACCTGGGACGCCGGCAGCGGACGCGCCGAATTGCGTCATGTCTCCGCTCAGAGCGACACGAAGGACGAACAGGATCTCTTCTGGGCTTTGTGCGGCGCAGGCTGCGGCAATTTCGGCGTCATTGTGCGCTATTACTTTGCCGACCTGCCCGATGCGCCGGACCACGCCACGCTGCATACGCTGGCGTGGAACTGGTCGGACCTCGACCAGAGCAGCTTCGGCGACCTGCTCGCGGCGTATGCGGAACTGGTGGTGCGCATGCCGAGGACCGACTTCGGTCTCCTGAAACTGAACCACGTGTCGAATGCACAGATCGGGTTGATTCTGCAGATGGCATCCGAGGCGGGGATGACGGAGCACGAACATCGGGATCGCGCGGAGGCGGCCGTGCAGCAGGCACAGGACCTTTTCGCGGAGATCGTGCCGAGCGTTCCGCTGGAGAACCCGCTCGGCGGCCATCCGGGTTACATGACCACCGCCCCCGCCACCGATGCGGCGCAACACGTCACCTATCTGGAGGCATTGCAGACGCTCAATGGCTCCGGCGCCAATCAATTCGGCAAGTACAAATCGGCCTATATGAAAAAGGGTTTTCCGCCGGTGCAGGTCGCGGCGATTTACAAATGGCTGCACACCACGCCCGAACTCCCCCCCGGCGACAGCATGAGCCAGTCGCTGCTGCAGGTGGACAGCTATGGCGGCGCAGTGAACGATCGCTCTTCCGACGCGACCGCAGTGCCGCAGCGCAGTTCCATCCTCAAGCTTCAGTACCAGACCTACTGGATCAACGCCTCCCGTCCCGGCGAAGGCGGCCAGGCGCCCTACGACGCACAGGCGCAGGCGCACATTCAATGGATCAATGATTTCTACAGTGAGGTGTACGCCGCATACGGCGGCACGCCCGACCCCGCCCGCGACACGACCGGCACCGTCGACGGCACTTACTACAACTACTGCGACTCCGCCCTCGGCACACACGAAAGCGGCGACGTCGACCGCGCACTGTGGCTCTATTTCCTCGACAACTTCCGCAACAACCCGCGGAACCTGGTCCAGGTGAAACAGCGCTGGGATCCGGAGGATATGTTTCATCACGCACAGTCGATCCCTGTGCGTTGAGGAAGTCGGTCAGCCGTCGAACTCCGCTTGCGCCCGCGCCAGCTCACTGGCGGTCCGAAACCCGGAGAGCCGCGCCGCGTCGTCGTGCGACAGACCGTCTGCGACGAGGCTGAGCGCGTGCAGGCAGCGCACCCGGCGTAAGAAGCGGGCGGGCGGCTGGGGGATGGAGGCGGACCAGAGCCGGAAGAACGTTCTCCGCGACGAACACGCGGCCACCACACATTTGAGGTGAGGAACCATCGGCGCGGTTGCGATCGCCGCCAGTGCCGCGGCCAGCGGCGTGGCGATCACCGTGACGCCGAGCTCCGCCAGCGCCTCCTCCACGAACCGCGCGAGGCCGTGCCGCTCGTCGCGGCGCGCGCGCCAGAGGTC
>JALYOB010000438.1 GCA_030857085.1 Acidobacteriota bacterium
GGTTTTGGCCGAGCGGCGTTCGCCGATCGCACTGAGGAGTGGGTTCGCGGCGAGCGGCAGCACGATCACCGGCAATGAGAGCGCGATCAGCACGAGCTCGCGGCGCTTTGCGACGAGCGCGATGACGCCGCCGATCGCGAACGCGAGTCCGAACGCGATCGCGGTTTCATCGGCTACGGCCGCGAGCTCCGGCTTCATCTTCGTGTGATGCAGGAAGAACGATCCGGCGAGCAGGATCGCGCCGATGCTGGTGAGGACGATCGCGGTCGCACGCGTGCGCAGCTCCGGCCAGAGACGCGCAATGACCAGCGCGAGCGATGGCATGAGCGGCAGGATGTATTGCGGCCGTTTCGATTGCGAAATCGAGAAGAAGACGAACGGAATCACGATCGCGAGCAGCCAGTACGTGAGCGCCGGATCAGTGCGCCGGAACTTCTTCGGATTGGTGAGCGCAAGGAGCGCCCATGGCAGTGCGCCGCCGATGAGATACGGGATGAAGTACCACGGCGGGCCGGTGCGTTTGAGCTCGCTCGTGGCCATTCGCGCGGCGGTTTCGGTGACGAGCACGTAGCGCAGAAACTCCGGGACGACCTGCGTCACGCCGTACACCCACGGCGCGCAGACGGCGACGAACAAGACGATGCCGAGGATCGGAAACAGCACGCGCACCGCCTTGCGGCGCCACGCATACGGCAGCGCGACGACGAGCACGAGGATGAACGTCACCGGACCTTTGGTGATCATCGCGAAGCCCATGGCCAGCCATGCGAGGAGCGACCAGCGCGAGTTGCGCTCTTCGATCGCGAGCCAGAACGCAATCAACGCGGCGGTGGTGAAGAACGTCAGCGCGCTGTCGAAGATGACCGTGCGCGCGAACGCGATGACGAGCGGCATCGAGAGAAAGACGATCGCCACGACGTATGGCGTCTCGCCGCCCCACACGCGCCGCGCGAACCAGAAGAGCAGCGCCGCGGTGGCGAGCGTGAAGAGATACGCCGGCAGCCGCGCCGCCACTTCGGTCGCGCCGAGAACTTCCATCACCGCCGCTTCGGCAGCAAAGTAGACGATCGGCTTGTCGAGATACGGCAGCCCATCGAGCCGCGGCATGACGTAATCATTCGTCGCCGCCATCTCCCTCCCCACCTCCGCATTGCGCCCTTCGTCCGCGTCAAAGAGCGGATATCCGCCGAGATGCACGGCAATCGCGCAGACGACGGCCACGAGCCAGAGTGGGAGGAGGCGCACGGCGGGACGATAGCAGACGCGCGGAGCGCGTCTGCTATCGTCCGTGGCGGGTAGCGAGTAGTGAGTTGGATGGCAAGTGGCGAGTAGCGAGTGGCGAGTTGCCAGGGCGGTGTCGCATGGGCGGCACGCATCGCAAGCCCGCACGCGATGCCGCCCCCGCCCCCGCGTCATCCCGCGGCCCCGCGTGTCGCGTGACATCCCGCCGCCCCCCGTGTCATCCCGAGCGAAGTCGAGGGATCCCCTGCCTACGGAGCGTGCCGTCGCCTGCATGAAGGGGATTCCTCGACTTCGCTCGGAATGACACGATGGGGAACGCCCGCGTACGAGCCGCTGTCCAACGTGTGAGGACGCGCCGCACGTGTCATCCAGACAACACCGCCCTGGCAACTCACTACTCGCCACTCGCTACGTCAAACCCACTCGCCACCTCAATCGAACTACACTCCCACCTTGCTCACCCTCCTCGTCATCATCCTCGCCGGAGTCGTCGCGGGCGCGATCAACGCGATCGCGGGAGGGGGGACGCTCATCTCCTTTCCCACGCTCCTCTGGCTCGGGCGCGATCCGATTGCGGCAAATGCGACCAACACCGTCGCCATCTGGCCGGCATCGCTCGCAGGCGCGTTCGGCTTCCGGCGCGAGCTCGCGACCGTACGACGCTGGCTGTTGCTGCTGATCATCCCTTCACTCGTCGGCGGCGCGATCGGAAGCTGGCTGCTGCTGCGCACACCCACCTCCACCTTCGAGCGGCTCGTTCCCTTTCTCATCCTCGCCGCCACACTCCTCCTCGCCGCGCAGGAAATGATCACCCGCCGCCTCGGCGCACTCGCGCATCGTCACGAGAAGCCGACCGTAGGCTGGGTGACGTTCGTGTTCGTCTTCCAGTTCGTCGTCGGTCTGTACGGCGGCTACTTCGGTGCGGGCATGGGCATCCTCATGCTCGCGGCGTTAGGGCTGATCGGCCTCAGCGATCTGCATCAGATGAACGGTCTCAAAAACGTTCTCGCGATCTGCATCAACGGCGTGGCGGCGATCTACTTTGCGATGCAGAACGCGGTGGTGTGGCGCGACGTGCTGGTGATGATGATCGGCACGATCGCCGGCGGTCTCCTCGGCGCCCGTCTCGCCCACCGCCTCGGCCGCAAGTTCGTCAGACGTTTCGTCGTCGTTCTCGGAATCGTGATGACGCTCGCCCTCCTCCTCAAGTAACCTCCCGCCCGTGCGTCTGCTGTTTTCGTTTCTCCTCCGCTACAAGCGCCTCATGTTCGCGGCGCTCATCCTCGCCACGATCAATCAGATCTTCTCGCTGCTCGATCCGCAGGTCTTCCGCCTGATCGTCGATCGCTACGCGCTGAAAGCGTCGACGATGCCGCGCGATGTGTTCGTGCGCGGCGTGCTGCTGCTTCTCCTCGCCTACGTCGGCGTGTCTCTGGTCTCACGCATTGCCAAAAACTTTCAGGACTACTGCGTCAACGTGATCGCGCAACGCACCGGCGCGAATCTCTACGAGCGCAGCGTCTCGCATTCGTTCTCGCTTCCCTACGCGGTGTTCGAGGATCAACGCTCCGGCGAGATCCTGCAGAAAATGCACAAGGCGCGCGCCGACGCGCAGTCGCTGATCACGAATTTCGTGAACATGATGTTCGTCTCGATGGTCGGCCTCGTTTTCGTGACGATCTACGCGTTCACGGTGCACTGGACCGTCGGCACCGCGTATCTCCTGCTCGCGCCGTCACTGGGCACGCTGATGTTTTTCATCAGCCGCCGCATCAAGGCGCAGCAGCGGATCATCGTCACGCAGACCGCGGAGCTCGCAGGCTCGACGACCGAAACGCTCCGCAACGTGGAGCTGGTGAAGTCCCTCGGCCTCGAGCAGCAGGAGATCACGCGCCTCAACAGCGTGAACGCGGGCATTCTGGATCTCGAGCTGAAGAAGGTGCGCTTTCTCCGCTTCTATTCGTTTCTGCAGGGAACGCTGATCAACTCGACGCGCGCAGGGCTGCTGTTTCTGATGCTGTGGCTCGTCTATACGAAGGTGGCGACACTCGGGCAGTTCTACGCGCTCTTTTTCTATTCATTCGCGATCTTCTCGCCGCTCGCGGAGCTCGGCTCGATCATCGCCCAATATCAGGAAGCCCGCGCGAGCATGGAGCGCCTCGATGAAGTGCTCGCGATCGCTCCCGCACCGAAACCAGCGCATCCCGTCGCGGTCGGCGCACTGCATCGCATCGCATTCGAGGATGTGTCGTTCACGTATCCCTCCGCCGACACGCCATCGCTCGAAAACATCCATCTCGAAATTCGCGAAGGAGAAACGGTCGCTTTCGTCGGTCCGTCCGGCTCGGGGAAGACGTCGCTCGTGAAGCTGCTGGTCGGGCTCTATCGCCCCTCCTCCGGCCGCCTCGCGGTGAACGACATCGACGCCGCACAAATCGACTCGGATGCACTCCGCGGACGCATCGGTCTGGTGACGCAGGAAACGCAGCTCTTCGCCGGCACGATTCGCGACAACCTGCTGTTCGTAAATCCCGCCGCGACGGACGCGGAATGTCTGGAAGTGCTCCGCCAGGCAGCGGCGCTCCCGATCATCGAACGCGGCGGCAAGGGGCTGGACACGAAGATCGGTGAAGGCGGGATCAAGATCAGCGGCGGCGAGCGCCAACGCCTCGCGATCGCCCGCGCGCTGCTGCGTCAGCCGGAGCTGATGATTTTCGATGAGGCGACGTCGAGTCTCGACTCGATCACCGAACGCGCGATCACGGCGACGATCCGCGCGCTCACGAGCGGCGCGCATCGCCGCATGACGGTGCTGGTCGCGCATCGCCTCTCGACCATCGCCCACGCGCAACGCATTCACGTGCTGGCCAAAGGTCACGTGGTCGAAACCGGCACGCACGATTCGCTGCTCGCGATGAACGGCCTGTACGCGGCACTGTGGCGCGAACAGAGCGCGCGTCGCGAGGCGGCGTGAGTGAGAGACGACCGGAGGCCCCCGGCGGCCAGGGGCACGGCCCCTGGACCCGTCTGCAGACCAAGCCTCCGCGACGCAGTCTGTTGAATTCGCACGAGTGTCGCGGAGGCTTGGCC
>JALYOB010000439.1 GCA_030857085.1 Acidobacteriota bacterium
GCCATAGCCTCATATCTCGCGAGCCCGCATCTGAAAAGGTGCGGGCTCGCGCTGTTTGGCGTCCAGTTTTGCGTCCAGGCGAAACCGCCCTGGCAACTCGCCACACGCCACTCGCTACGCCTCTCCAGGTGCGGCCTCTCCGCCCCCAAACCAGTCCCCGAATTGACCTCAACCATCTGATTGCGCTAACTTTCCCCGAATCTACTGGCGACAAGACCAGGGAGGGGACAATGGTCAGTGTGCGTAGGGTGGCTCCCGTTCTCCTGCTCGTCCTAGCGGCGACGAGTGCGTTCGCGCAGAAACAGACATCGCGTCCGCCACGCGATCTTCACCGCGTCGGCGATCACTGGACGGCCTACAACCCTCCCGATCCCGCAACGTATCCGGCAGGCGCGCGGACTCACACCATCGCGCCGGGCAACACGCTTTGGGGACTCGCCCAGCAGTACTACGGCAACGGCTATCTCTGGCCGCAGCTGTGGGAATCGAACACCTGGATCACCGACGCCCACTGGATCTATCCGGGCGACGTGCTCCTCGTCGAAGGCGAAGGTCCGAACACGGCCGCCGATGCGAATGCATCCGGCGACACGAACGGACGCGGCGGCATGCCCGCCGACTCGGCGAACGCGTTCAACGCCACGCAGACCGATGACGGCCAGGCCATCGGACGCGTCGTTCCCATGGTCGGCAATCCGATCGCGCTCGGCACCGAGGCGGACGTCTTCTGCTACGGCTACATCGGCGACCCGAACGAGCCGATGCCGAACTGGGTGCAGTCGCACGAAGACGTCGAAGTGAAGTACCTCCCGCGCTCGACCAAAGAAGATCCCGCCGGCGCACTGCCGGGCGACTTCATCTACGTGCACGGCGGCGCCACCACCGGCCTCGTTGCGGGAGAGACGTACATCGCGGTCGAAGCAGGTCCGCTCGTCCATCACCCCGCCACCGGCGCGGTGATCGGACGTCAATACGACTACGTCGGCCAGGTGCGCATCCTCTGCACCGAGGATGGACGCTCGCGCGCGGTCGTCACCGAAAGCTGCCGCGAAGTTCCGATCGGCGCGCGTCTCAAGCCGCTGCCGCAGTTGCCGATTCCGATCGCGCGGGTG
Source organism: Acidobacteriota bacterium (assembly GCA_030857085.1). Lineage (GTDB taxonomy): Bacteria > Acidobacteriota > Thermoanaerobaculia > Gp7-AA8 > Gp7-AA8 > QHVT01. The sequence goes on from JALYOB010000439.1 coordinate 1,113, forward strand.
CCGGAGATGGCGCAGTGGTGCGATCCGGCGACCAATCGCCAGACCGGCTACATCGTCGACTCGCGCAGCTGGGAGCTCGGTCTCGTCGAGGGCCACCTCGTGCAGATCAACCTCGGCCGCGACGATCAGATCGAGCCGGGCGACTTCCTCACCGTCTTCCGTCCGAGCCGCCGCAAGGACCAGCCGCGCGAGCTCCTCGGCGAGATCGGCATCCTGACCACCGAGGCGCATACCGCGACCGCGGTGATCGTCGCGTCGCGCCGCGAGATGCTCGTCGGCGATCAGGTCGAAGCACGCTGACCACGAATGCCGGGCGCGCGATTCACCTTCTGATAGAATCGCGCGTCCGGGTCCATAGCTCAGCGGTTAGAGCTACCGGCTCATAACCGGCAGGTCCCAGGTTCGAATCCTGGTGGACCCACCAAGCCCAATGCAGAGAGCCGTTGCTGTCATCGATCACTGTTGCATGCGTGCCGGAGCCGATCCGACACCGCGAGGCGTTCCGACCATGGAACGCCTTTTTTGTTTTTGGAGGATGTTCATTGAGCGACGTCGATAAATTGTGGGAGTTGCAGACCGTCCTCACCGCGCTGAACGAGCGCGAAAAGCAAATGGCCGTCAAACCGGAGTCGTTCGCCGAAATCGATCGCGAGTACCAGGGCGCGAACGAAGAAGTGACGCGGCTGCAGGCGCAACTCGACACGCTGACCAAGGAAAGGCGCCGCGTCGACGGCGAGCTCTCCGATCAGCAGGAGCAGCTGAAGAAATATCAGGGCACGCTGATGCAGGTGAAGAATCAGCAGCAGTACGCCGCCGCGTGGAAAGAGATCGACGCCACGCGCAAGCATGTGAAAGAGCTCGAGGAGTCGGTGCTCAAGAACATGACCGAGGCGGACGGGCTGCAGAATCAGCTCGACGAGATCCAGGCCGGCCACGGCGATCTCCAGTCGCGCTACGACACCGCGCACGCCGAATGGCAAAGCTCCCTCGGCGACCTGCGCGGCGAAGCGGAGCAACTGCGAAAGAAAGCGGCCGAAATCGAGGCGACCATTCCGCCGCGCCTCCGCGCCGACTTTCAAAAAATCTACAAACAGCGTCAGCAGATCGCCGTCTCGCGCGTTGCCGGCGACACGTGCTCCGCGTGCCGCACACGCGTGCGTCCGCAGGTCGCGCAGCAGCTCAAGCGCGGCGAGTTCGTGCACTGCGAAGGCTGCCACCGCATTCTTTACTGGGAGAAAGTTCCATCCTGAAGATCACCGCATTCATCGACGGCGCGGCCCGCGGCAATCCCGGCCCCGCCGGTTACGGCGTATTCATGACCACTGACGCCGGCGAGATCATCGAGATCGCCGGCTTCCTCGGACGCGCGACCAACAACGTCGCCGAGTACGCGGGCCTCGTCGAGGCGCTCACCGTTGCGACGGAAGAAGGGGCGACGCAGGTCGAGATCGTTTCCGACTCCGAGCTCCTCGTGAAACAGATGCTCGGCGTGTATCGCGTGAAGCATCCGAATCTCGTCCCGATGTACGAGAAGGCGAAGGCGATGGCGCGCAGGTTCGCGCGCTTCTCGATTCGCCACACGCTGCGCGCGGGCAACAAAGACGCGGACCGGCTGGCGAACCTCGCCGTGGATCGCGCGGACGGACGCCACGTGCAGCGCCGCCGCATCGCGGAACCGAGCTGACATGCCGCGTGCCGAGGAGATCCGCACGAATGTGACGCTGCTCGAGGAGCGCATCGCGGCCGCGTGTGCGCGCAGCGGCCGCGCGCGCGAAAGCGTGCAGCTCGTCGCCGTCACGAAGACCTTTCCCGCGACGGACGTGGAGCATGCGATCGCCGCAGGCATGACGGTGGTCGGCGAGAACAAAGTGCAGGAAGCGCGCGACAAGAAGCCGAGCGTCGGCGCGGCGGTACGCTGGCATCTCATCGGACATCTGCAATCCAACAAGGCGAAGGATGCCGTTCGCATCTTCGACGTGATTCAGACCATCGACTCGATTGAGCTCGCGGAAAAGGTCGGCCGCGCTGCCGCGTCGATCGGCAAGACGCAGGACGTGCTCGTGCAGATCAACATCGGGCGCGAGCCGCAGAAGAGCGGCGCGGAAGTGAACGAAGCGCGGGAGATCGTCGGCCGCATTGCTGCCATTCCGGCGATCCGCGTCTCCGGACTGATGGCCATCCCGCCGGCAGGCGAGCCGGAAGAGGCGCGTCCCTACTTTCGCGAACTGCGCGCGATGCGCGATGATCTCGGCCTGACCGAGCTGTCGATGGGCATGACCGACGATTTCGAAGTGGCGATCGAAGAGGGGGCGACGATCATCCGCGTAGGACGGGCGATCTTCGGGAGCCGCTGATGGAATTCGCGCTGATCGCCATCCGCACGCTGCTGATGATCTTCGACGTCATCCAGTGGGTGATCTTCGTGTGGGTCATCCTCTCATGGGTGCTCTTCTTCCTGCGCAACTCGCAGTTCCGCTGGCGTCACCGCCAGTTCTACGGTTTGCTCGAACAGCTCAATGATCTCTTCGAGCGGATGACCCGTCCGTTTCTGCGGCCGATCCGCAGATTTCTGCGCCGTTTCGATACGGCGGGGATCGACTGGTCGCCGATGGTGCTGATTCTGATCATCTACATCCTGCGGCAGATTCTCGCGGCCGTGGCCGGCAGGCTTATACTCTCCGGATCAGTTATTTAGTTGTGCCGGGAGGGTGGACCCCATGCAGAACCTGACGCCGCTGGAGATTCAGAAGCAGACGTTCGCGCGCGCGATCAAAGGCTACAACCCCGACGAGGTGCGCGCGTACCTCCATCTCGTGGCCGAGGAGATCGAGCGGCTCGTGCGCGAAAACGACCGCTACGCGCGCGACACCGCGATGCTGCGCGAAGATCTCGAGGATCACTCGAACCGCGAGCGCATCCTCAAAGACACGCTCCTCTCGGCGCAGAAAGTGGCCGAGGACCTGATCGTGAACGCGCGCAAAGAGGCGGAGCTGATCGTGAAGGACGCCGAGCTGCTGTCCGAGCGTGTGATCGGCCAGGCCATGCAGCGCGTGGGCGACCTCGAACGCCAGATCACCGATCTGAAAATCGAACGCCGCGCCATGCGTAACAAACTGCAGGGCACCCTGGACGTCGTCCAGCAGATGGTCGTGCTCGATGCCGAGCAGGAAGCGAACGAAGAGCCGATCACGGCCCTCTTCCGGGCAAGGT
>JALYOB010000440.1 GCA_030857085.1 Acidobacteriota bacterium
TCCGGCGGCTTTGCCGCCTTGTTCAGAGCGGCGGCTTTGCCGCCGCACTCCATATTGTTCGCGGCGCTCGCGTTTCTCGCCATTCGTCACGTGCGCAATCAAGGCCTGTTCTACGCCGCCGTGCCGTTGCTGTTGCCGCGCTTCGAACTGCGCAAGACGATCGCATACGCCGGCGCGATCGCGGCGGTTCTGCTGGTCGTCCTCACCGCCGATCATCGGCTCGGCGTCGCACCGGAACGCTTTCCGATTCGTGCAGTCGCGCGGCTCGACGCGAGCGGCTTGCGCGGCAACATCTACAACCCCGATCAATTCGGCGGGTTTCTCATCTGGTCGTTCTATCCGGAGCGTCGCGCGCTCACCGATGGCCGGAATGAGCTCTATCGCACGTTCATCCCCGAGTACGCGCGAGCGCGCGCCGATGAACGCGCATGGCGCGCATTGCTGCAAAAGTACGACGTTCGAATCGCAGTGGATGAATACCGCGAGCCGCTGACCGCCGTCGATGGCGCGACGGGCAAGCAGCGCAGCGTTCCTGCGTCACTCGCGTACTGGCCGCGCTCGCGATGGGCGCTGATTGCGTACGACGACGCGGCGATGGTGTTCGCGCGGCGCGATGCGTTCGCGCGCGAGCAGATCGAAAAGTGGGAGGTTCGAGGAGTGGTACCGGACGGGCGTTAGTTCACGGTTTCGAACGGATCGCTGTAGCGCAGCTCTTCTTCCGGCCAGCGCTGCTGGAGCACGCGATCAAAGTGCGGCTTCACGATGCGTTCGTAACGCAACTGGAATCCGGGGACGAGCTCGAGGATCGCTTTGCGTGCGCAATCGACGAGGCTGCGCGCCTCGCGATGCGTCGTCGTGCGATCGCTGCTGATGAGGTTCAGCGTCAGCTCGACGATCATCCGAACACGACGTACGCGGCGGCGCTCGAAAAGCGCGGTGTCATTCTGCGTGTGCGATTCGTATTCGAATTTGGGCATGGGTCTCACCCGCGTCAAACCGGGGTGGGTCAGGGCACATTCCACGCGCGGGTTACAACTGAAGGCGGCTCAAGCGTGCTCGCGATCACCCTCGGCCCAGATCTCATCCGCGAGGATCGGATCGATCGCCGTTTCGTAGTAACGGATCGCGCTGCGTGCGACTGCATACACCGCCGCGTAATTGAGCGCGCCGCCCGAAATCACGCCGACGAACGGCACCACTTTCGTCAACCGCTCGCGCATGAAACGCGCGCCGATTTTCTCCGCGATCAGGCCGCCCTCGATCGTCGCCGATCCGAGCATCGCCGCAACACCCTGCTTGCCGATGCCCACACCCGATCCATACGCGAGACACGAAAGCGCCTCGGTGAAGCGTTCGCGCGCGGTCGGTTCGTGTCCGTAGACGATGGCGATGCCGACGACCAGACGGAACTGCTGATAGACGAGATACGCGAGGTCGGCGCCGAGCGTGCCGATCGATGCGATGCCGAGCGGCAGTCCGGTCAGCGCACCCGCGGCGGCGCAGCGGATCGCGGTGCGGCGCGCGAGCATGCGCGCGTGTTGCGCCGGATGAAAGTCGGGCAGACGGTCGCGCTGCTCGTCGACTTCCTTCCGCAGCTTGTCGGTGTCGATCTCCTCGAACAAAGCGCGGAACACCTCCTCGAGCATCGAGTCGGCGTGGCGCTTCATCGTTTTCGCGCTGACCATGAAGGTTCTACTCGGAGGAGGAAGAGGACGTTTTCGTGTCGCTGCTCTTGCTCTCCGAAGTCTTCGACTCCGACTTCGAAGAGTCGCTTTTCGGAACGGCCGACGAGCCGGAGCTCGCGTAATCGGTTTTGTAGAAGCCGGAGCCTTTGAACTGGATCGCGGGGGAGGAGATGAGCTTTTTCATGGCACCGCCGCATTTCGGGCAGTGCTCGAGCGGCGGATCGGAGAGTTTCTGAATGATCTCGTGGCGCTCGCTACATTCTTTGCACTGGTACTCGTAGATCGGCATTGCGCTGTTCTTTCCCGATTGCAGAACGTGATTCGGCTGAGGCCGATTTCAAGAAATGCGCCGTTTACGAGCCCGACAGGCGCGCGACCGGCGCGCTGGAACGCTCTTCGGCGCGAAAGACTTTTCCATCGCGGAAGTAGACGCCTGCGATGTCGCCGCTGCGGGTCCGGTAATACCAGGCTTCGAAGGTCTTGCCCGCGCGGCTCTTCTTCATCGTCCAGCCGGGAATCGGCTTGCCGAGGATGCCGGCGACCTGGCGGTGCGACATGCCGCGTTCGAGCGTGAGGAGCTTCTCGCGCGTCACCGCGAGACGGTCGGCGGCGGCGGCGAGGCCGCTGCGCGCGCGCATGTTTTCGGGATGATTGGCGAGGATGGCGCGATAGAAGCGGATCGCATCCTGGTAGCGGCCGGCGCCGGCGAGGTCGTTCGCGAACTCGAGCTGCAGACGCTGCCAGACTTCCTGCGCGCGCGAGTGGTTCGGATGCTTTTCGGCGAAGGCGCGGACCGAGTCGGCGTAGAGCTGTTTGTGTCCCGCCGATGCGTTGGCGGCGACGGCGGCCGGTTTGTGGCGGAGCACGTCACGCCATTCGGCCTGATGATCGCGCGGCGGTTCGCCCGCGCCGCAGGCGGCCGCGAGGAGGGCGAAACTCGCGAAAACAGAAGGAAAAACTCGCATCCATCGACAAAATAACACGGCACCACGTTTCTTGACACCGCCGGAGAGCGAGGCCGATAATCGCGCGGGCTTTGAACGGCCGCTCACTCTGCGGCAAGTTCCAGCATCCGGAGGATTTATGGCTGTGAGGGGCGAGGAAGTCGCGAGTGCGATCGACGCGCACGTGCGCGATTCGATCGAGAAAATGGTGGCTGAGATCCGCTCGTCCGTCGAGGACGTGCGCGTCGCGGTCGACCAGCAGCTCAAAGCCGCCCTCCAGAGCGTTCAGGCGGACGTCAACGCCATTACCTTCCTCCCGCAGATCCGGAAGTCCATCACCGAGCTCGAAGAGGGGATCGAAGCGGATCGTCCGGCGCCGGTTGCGGCCGCGCCGACGGTCTCGGGCGCGGTGCGGCTGAAGGCGGCCGTGCAGGCGATCGAGCGCGGCAAGTCGCAGGTCGACGTGCTGAATGCTCTTCTCGAGCAGTGCCTCGAATTCGGCTCGCGTGCGGCGCTGCTCATTCTGCGCGGCGAGACGTTCAGTGGCTGGAAAGGTGTGGGGTTCACTTCGCACGGCGGCAACGATGAGCTGATCAAGCGCTTCAACGCCGCGCCGGGTCTGGTGCCGGAGCTCGACAGCGTGCTGCGGAGCGAGCAGGTCATCTCGTGGGACGGACAGAATCTCTCCTCCCGATTCGGCGTGCACGCTTCCGACCGCGCGCTGCTCGTGCCGATGGTGATCAAGGACAAGGTCGCGGCGGCGGTGTATGTCGACGCGATCGGTGATGCGGTCGACCGGCTCGACCAGGATTCGATCGAGCTGCTCGTGTTCACGACCGGCCTCCTCGTCGACACGCTGGCCATTCGCAAGAAGATCCCGTCGCCGAGCCTGAGCAATACGGCTGCTGACGCAACCGAAGCTCCGCGCGCTGCGGCACCGGCTCCTGCACCGGCTCCGGCCGCGCCTGCGCCTGCACCGGCTTCTGCACCCGCCCCCGCACCTGCTGCCGCAGCACCGGCTCCGGCACCTCCGCGTCCTGCTGCCCCTGCACCGACCGCCGACATTCCGGTGCCGACGCGCACCGATGCCGGCACGGTCGCCATCAACGCCGCGCAGCTGCGGGAGATGATGGCCGCGCAGCGTCCGAGCTTCAACGTTCCCACCGACGAAGACTTTGGCGGAGGCGGCGCAGCCGCAACTGCTGCACCGGCGCCAACGCCTGCTGCACCGCCGCGTCCTGCACCCGCTCCGGCACCTGCGCCTACGCCCGCACCTGCCGCGGCATCGCCGGCTGCGAGCGAAGATCGTCCGTCGACGCAGTACATCCCCCCTCCCGGCCTCGCCCGCGGCGGCGTGCTGGGCGGCGGCGGCAACGAAGACGCGAAAAAGCACGACGAAGCGCGCCGTTTCGCGCGTCTGCTCGTCTCGGAGATCAAGCTCTACAACGAATCGAAAGTCGAGCAGGGACGTAAGAACAACGATCTCTACGAGCGCCTCAAAGAAGACATCGACCGCAGCCGCCAGATGTACGACGAGCGGATCACCGACGACGTGCGCAAGGTCTCGAACTACTTCTACGACGAGCTCGTGCGCATCCTGGCGGACGGCCGGTCGGACGCGCTGGGACTGTAAGCGGCGCGGAAGCGCCGCGTTGGGCGTTAGGCGTTAGGCGCTTGGGGTCTTGCTTTGGAG
>JALYOB010000075.1 GCA_030857085.1 Acidobacteriota bacterium
GCACAGCGCATCGAGAAACTCCGCCGCCTCGAGCGCGCGCTGCTCGACCGCCGCGACGAAGTCCGCGCGGCGATGTGGGCCGACTACCGCAAGCCGGCGCAGGAAGTCGATCTCTCCGAGATTTACCCGGTGGTGGCCGAGGCGCGGCATGCGGCGCGGCATCTGCGGTCGTGGATGAAGCCGAAGCGCGTTGCGACGCCGCTGGCTTTGTTCGGATCGCGCTCCACGATTCAGTACGAGCCGAAAGGGGTCGTGCTGATCATCGCGCCGTGGAACTTTCCTTTCAATCTGACTCTGGGGCCGCTCGTCTCCGCGATTGCGGCGGGGAACTGCGTGATGCTCAAGCCCTCCGAGCTCACCCCCGAGTCCACCGCCTGCATGCGCCGCATCCTCGGCGATCTGTTCGAGGAAGACGAAGTGGCGGTGATCGAAGGCGATGCGTCGATCGCCGAGGCGCTGCTGCGGAAGAAGTTCGACCACATCTTTTTCACCGGGAGTCCCGCGGTGGGAAGGATCGTGATGAAGGCGGCGGCCGAGCATCTGACTCCGGTGACGCTGGAGCTCGGAGGCAAGTCGCCGGCGATCGTCGATGCGACGGCGAATGTGGCGGAGGCGGCGAAGAAGATTGCGTGGGGAAAGTTCTTCAACTGCGGTCAGATCTGCATCGCGCCTGACTACGCGCTGGTGCACGAGAGCGTCGAGGCGGAGTTCGTGGAGAAAGTGCGGGAGCAGATCGCGGCCATGGGCGATGCGTCGCGCGGCTGGATGGTGAACGAGCGGCATGCCGCGCGTGTGAAGCGCTTGATCGACACGGCGGTCGCAGGCGGCGCGAAGGTGCTGCACGGCGGCGTGGCGAACGGACGGGAGATCGCGCCGACGCTGCTCGCGAATGTGAGTCCGAACGCGCCGGTGATGCAGGAAGAGATCTTCGGACCGATTCTGCCGGTGCTGACGTATCGCTCACTCGACGAGGCGTTCGCCGTCATCGAAGCGAAAGAGCATCCGCTCGTGCTCTACATCTTCAGCCGCGCGAAACGTGTGGCGCAGCAGATCATCCGCCGCACGCGCGCCGGCGGCACGGCGATCAATCAGACGCTCGTGCATTTCTACCAGCTCGAGCTCCCGTTCGGCGGGGTCGGCCACAGCGGCGTCGGCAAATCGCACGGCTTCCACGGATTCGAGGCTTTCTCGAACGCGCGCGGCGTGCTCGATCAGCGATTGCCGTTCAGCGCAATCGAGATGCTGTATCCGCCGTATGGCGGGAAGTTGAAGCAGAAGCTGATCGATCTGACGGTGCGGTGGTTGTAGGGGGTTACGTGTTTTTGGCGATGTAGTGGACGCCGGGCACGTGTGCAAAATCGGAGTCGCTGGTGACGACCGGCGCATCGTGAGCAACCGCGGTTGCAAGCACGATCGCATCCGCCATCGCGAGCTTGTGTTCGAGACTCAGATCGGCGGCGATCAACGCCAGTTCGTCGCTCAGCGGAACGACCTGCGTCTTCTGCATCGCCGCCACTGCATCGACGGCGTCCTCTTCGGATAGAAGCCGCCTGGCGTGTTTGTAGACTTCATAGACGACGATGGTCGGAGTGAGGACGTTTTCCGGTCGGCGCAGGTGTTTCGCGTATTCGCCGGCCAGCGCACCGTCGGTCAGGAACTCGAGCCAGCCGGAAGAATCGACAACGATCAAAAGCGATCCTTTTTCTCCCGGAATCCTGTCGTGCTGAGGCCGCGGAGAATGCCGCGGTACGCCGAGATCGGCCGGTCAGGCACGAGCATGATCACGTTGCCTTTCCGGATGACCTGCATGTCCTGCCCGGGCTGAAGACCTTCGCGGATCTCCTTCGGGATGACGACCTGGTATTTCGGCGATACGCGAGTCTTTGGCATACGTGAAGCGTAGCACCCGCGCGCGTCAAGCGGCCCTTACGCCTCCAACTCCCTCCTGAGCCGCGCCTTCGCCCTCTGGTACAACGGCCCGATCGAGCCGATCGGCAGTTGCGCGAGCTCGCTCGCTTCTTCGTACGAACGCTGTTCGAGGCCGAGCACGGTGCACAACGTGCGGGAGCGATCGTCCAGCTTCGCGAGCGCCTGATGGAGTGCGAGCACGGTTTCGTCGGCGGGGGTGAAGGCTGCTTCCACCACTTCCGTGTCGCGATCGCGGCTGCGCACGCGGCGACCGATTTCCTGTCTGCAAAGGTTGGCAATCGTTCCGGAGAGCCAGGGGCGCGGCGCCCGCACGGCCTGCCGTTTTTCGAGAAACAGCAGCCACGTCTCCTGCACCAGCTCTTCCGCATCCTCGGTGGTGAAGCCGAAGCGGCCGCGCGCGATCGCCTGCAGGGTGGGAAGCGTGGCGGTGTAGAGCGCGTCGTCGTCGACGTGCGCCGCTTCCGCCTCTTCGACCGTCTGCAGCATCTCGCGCAGCGCGGCCACGAGCTCGTCGTCGACGAGCGGCTTGTGCAGCACGAGCGCGGCGCCGTGTTCGCGCAGGCGCGCGACCGTCGCATCGTCCGCATGCGCGGTCATCGTCGCGACGCGCGAGCGGGGGCTGAGGCGGCGCACGGCGTCGAGCAGATGAAAGCCGTCGTCATCGTTCTGCATGCGGAGGTCCGAGAGGATCACCGGAAAGAACTCGTCCGCGATATGCGCCTCCGCCGTTTCGCGCGTCGATGCGCCGACCGACTCGATGTCGTGCAGCTCGAGGAGCATCTGAATGCCGGTCACGATGAACGGCTCGTCATCCACCACCAGAATCTTTGTCATGCTGGCAGATAGATCAACGACCGCGCCATCGCTAACTCATTGAAAACACGAGAAAAGTGACGAACACGGGTGTTCGCCGGGCGAACGCGCGTTCAGTTCCTGGACAGCACGATCGCTTCGAGCCCGGCGTGCGTGAGGCGCTCGGCGATCGCGGCGGCGTCACCGCGCGTTTCGTAGGGACCAGCGCGGACGATCGTCAGCGGACCGCTGGTCGTGAGCGACGCCTCGACGCCGCTGCGGCGCGCGCGTTCGACGGTCTCGATTGCATTCGCGTGCACGCGGAACGCGCCGATCGCGACGACGTAGCCGTGCATCGTGTCGCTGCGCTCGCCGACCGCTTGCGTGTGCACCGCCGGCGCCGCTGTCTGCGCAACCTGCGGCGCAACATCCACATTGATCACCGCCGGCCCATGCGGCAACTCGACCTCGCGCGCGACGCCGTTCGCGACGACGGTCACTTTGCCCGCGGGCAGCGCGCGAATCGAGAAGCGTCCCTGCTCGTCGGCGCGCACGCGCTTGCCGTGCGGACGCACTTCGATCTCGCTGTTCGCGAGCGCGCCCGAGCCGCTGATGCTGCGGTTCGCGCGGAGCGTGTATTCGGGATGGAGAGGCTGCGCGCGATCGAGTATCACCGCGCGGGCTTCCGTTCCGGCGAGGGAGAAGCCGGCGGGGACGGAGTCGGTGAGGATCGAGAGCTGCCATTCGCCGGGCGCGGCGGCGAGCGTAAAACGGCCATCGTCATTCGTCGTCGCGAACATCTGATTCGCGCCGCGCGCGAGCAGCACGCGCACGCCCGCGATACCGTCGCTCGCATCAGTCATGACGCGGCCGAACACGCGCGCCGGTGTGTACGCCACGCCGAATGCGACGCTGTTCCCCGGCTCCACTTCCACCCGCGACGGAGTCGTAAAGTACGCGTCTGGCCGCTCCGGAATGCGCACCGCGACGCGATGCGCGCCGCGCGGAACGTTCGTGAATGCGAACGTGCCGTCGGCGTTCGTCGCCTTTGCATTCGCGCCGTCGAGATCGACCAGCGCCGCGACCGGCGTGCCGTCGCTGACGCCGTCGAGATCTTCATCCGCGAAGACGACGCCGGAGATCGCGCCGCTGCCGCCGCCGAACATGCCCGGCAATCCGTCGAACTGCCGGCGCAATCCCACTTCCACCATCGGCGTGGTCTGCGCGCGTTCGCCGCGGCGTTCGCTGCGCCAATAGCTGTAGCCCGCGAAGAGATCCGTTCCCTCGGTCAGCCGGCGCGAGTACGTCAGCGACGCGATCGTGCTCGTGTTCCGCGTGGCCACGCTCTCGGCGACGCTTTGCGCAAAGCGCGCGCGCAACTGCGGCCGCGATGCAGACGCGCCGCGCCACGCGAGCTCGAACCCGAGCTGCGTGCGGACCGGCGCGAGGTCGACCGTCACTCCTTCGATGAATCCGAGTTCGATCAGCTCCGCGTTCTCCCGCAGCGCGCGAGCGATGTCCGCGGGCGTAGTGGCGGTGATGCCGAGATCGTGCAGCGCGAGCGCGAGCTCCGGCTGCTCGCGAAAGATCAGTTCGAGCGTGGGGGCGTTCTGTTGATAGTCGGCGTACGCGCTCGCGCTGAAGCGGCCGAGCGACGCGCGTCCGAACAGGCGGCCGCCGATGCCCGCGCGATTCGTGTCCGACTGCGCGTAACGGACGAGCGCACCGAAGCCGCCGCGGGCAAAGTCGAAGCGCACGCCGGCGGGAATGGTGAGGCTGCGCGCGCGATCGAACTGGCCGTACGACACGCCGCCGGTGAGGGCGACGTTCTGCTTCAGGCGATGTTCGACGTCGACCGATCCCGCCGCGACGCGAATGCCGCCGATCTCGCTCACGGACAACGACAGCGCCGCATTCGACGCCCGTCCGTACACGTGACTCCACAACGCATCCGCAAGCAGGCCGCGCGGCATCGCCGGCGAAACGACGGCGAAGGAATCGGGGCGATAGCGCACGTCCGCCTGCGCGTTGTCGCGCGGCGTCGCGTATTCGAACTGCACCGCCGCGCCGAAGCCGTTGCTGTAGCCGAGCTCCGCGCGTGCGGCGAGACGATCGTCGTCGTCGTATTCATAGAGCAGCGAGGCCACCGTGCCGTCGTCGCCATCGTGATTGCGGTACGTGAAGACGCCCGGCACGATATGCGAACGCGCGTCGATGCGAAACGCGTACGCCGCACCGATCGCGAGCTCGCGTTCGACCGGCACGAAGAACGTCTGATACGCGGCATACGCGGTGTAGCCCGCGTGCACGCGCCAGTGTTCGTCGAGATAGTGAATGCCGCGCAGCGGTGTGTTGGAGAGCGTGAGCGGCGAATGATCGACGTCGCGATCGAGCAGCGTCAGCTCGCGTCCGCGCGTGAACATGCGGATGGTCGCCGCGGGAACGCTCGTGCGCGCGCGATCGCCGATCGGCGCCTCGGCGTAATGCACGGTGCGCGCGGCGATCTCCACTCGCGCCGTTTTCGTTTCGTGCGTCACGGCGACGCTGTTCTGCAGTTCTCGTTGCGCACTCGAGTACCGCACTTCCGCCGTGCCGTTGTCGCTGCGCGTCGTAACCGCGGCAGTCTTGCGCGCGGTGGGGCTCGCGGAACCGGTGACGAGGACTTCGTACACCTGCTCGCCGGTGGCGGTGATCACCACCACTTTCGTGCGACCTGCGCTGCGGCCGACGATCTGGACCGAGCCGTTGAGTACCGCGACCTCGAGAATCGCCGCGTCGATCGGCCACGCCGCGGTTGCGCCGGCGACAGGAATCGTCTGCGACTCACGCACCGCGAGCCTGAAGCTCGCGCTCGCGCGACGTGCGGCGTGCATGTCGAGAGGCTGCGTCGCGCGCGCGAGCGGCGCGAGCAACGCGATCGTCAGCAACGCCGCAGCGCGTCTCATCAGCGGACGTCCACCTCGGCCGAACGCGTCAGCGTGTGGCCGTCGTAGTCGTACGTCACGAAGACGCGGTAATGACCCGGCTCGAGATCGCCGCCATATTCGCCGCCGATCTCCGTCGACTCGCCCGGCAGCAGGCGTCGCGGCTCGAGCGCCGACTTGCCGACCAGTGCGCCTTTCGCGTTCAACACCGCGAGCACACCGTTCGCGACGAACGGCTCGCGTCCCGTGTTGCTGCACGCGCTGGTGACGCCGAGATTCGCGGCTGCGCTTTGCGGACGCACGACGAGCGGCGCTGCGGTCAACTCCAGCGCATCGCTGGCCGTGAACGTCAGCAGCGCTCCGAGCGACGCGGTCATCGGCACGCCCGCGCTGATGACGCGATTCGTGCCGCGAAACAATGCGAGCACCGCACGCTGCTCCGTCGCCGGAGGGAGCGTCACGGTCATCGACACATTGACTGTCTGTCCCGGGGCGACGTCGACGTGCTTCTGCGAGAAGACCGCCGTCGCGGCGATGCTGCCGCCGGTCGCGCCGGCTTCGCTGAAGACGCGTTTGCCGTCGCGCGTGACGACGTCCTGCGCGACGAGGTCGAACGAGAACGGACGCGACGTGCCGTTGGTGAGCGTCAGCGTCTGGGTCGTGCTCTGACCGTGATCGCCTTTGAGCATCACGACTGCGGGCGAGAGCGAGAGCGTGCCGTCTTCTTCGGCGAAAGCGGAGAAGGAGGAAAGGAGAAGCGTGAAGAGAAGGAAGAAGCGCATGAGATCAATCCGTAGTGACTTCCCAGCCGATCGCGCAATCGATTGCGCCCTCGGCTGCTGTGGTCGGAACTTCGATTTCGAGGCGGTGTGGAACGGCGATGCCGATCGGCGCGTGACGCTGGACGATGCGTGCCGTTGCGCCGAGGGGGATGCCGTCGAGGCGGATCGTGGCGCGGGGATCGGCGTGTTCGAGAAACGCGCGAACGGTTGCGGTGCCGCGGGATTCGTGTGACGCGGGGCCGATGCGCATGGCAAAGGTCCGCGTCGTTCTCGCTCCGTGGCGGCGCTCGCCGCGCCAGGAGATGTTCCCGGCATCGAGCAGCGGCATTGCGCTTTGCGATGCATCGAGGAACGTGAGCGAGAGATCCGAGGCAGGGGAGACCGCCACCACGCGCCGGCGGCTCCCCGCCTGAAGGACGGAGTTGAACGACAGAGAGAGAGCGAGGAGCGCCGCCACGACGGGGGTTACTTTTCGCGTGTGCATCGTGGCGGCGCTCTGCGGAGGACTTAGTTGGAGGTGGCGGTGAAGTTGATGGTGTTGTCGATGTTGGTGCCGGAGGCCGCGCTGTCGGCGATCACGATGTCCCAGTTGTACGAGGCGGTGGAGTTGTACGTGCCGCTCGACGTCAGCGTGGTCGCGCCGGAGTCAGAGACCGTGAGGTCCTTGAGCTTCCACGTCACGCCGCTCGCCACCGGATCCTGCAACTGCGCGGTGAGCGTGTAGTCGGTGCTGGCGAGATTCGCTTTGTCGAAACGCACGCCGATCGTGGACGACAGCGTGTAGCTCGACGCGCCGCGCGCGAGCGTGAAGCCGGTCGGGGTCGTGCCGTACTTGCTGAACGTGCCGAGCGCCGAAGTCGCGGCGCCGGTGCCGGTGCCGCCCGTCGTGCCGCCCGCCGACTGGATCGTGAGATTGACGGAGCTCGCCACCGTGCCGGTGACCTGCAGCGTGCCGCTGCCCGAATCCGCGAACGCCGTGGTGCCGATGAACATCGCCGCTGCTGCAATCACAAACTTTTTCATTTTTTCTCTCCTCAGACTATTTTTTGAACCTCTGCATGTGAGTCCGCGGCGGTGTCAGAAAAATACAGGGGTGAAGATTTTTTTTGCCGGTCGCGGAAGTGGTGCAGGCGAGCGTGTTCGTCCTCACGCCACCTGCGCCGCCATCACTCTTGCGAGCGTCTCCATCAATGCATCGGCTTCGTACGGCTTGAGCAGGTAACTGACGTTCGGACGCGCGAGCATCTCTTCGAGGCTTCCGCGATCGGCATGGCCGGTCGAGAAGATCACCGGCAACGACGGCTGCAATGCGGCAATGCGCGAATACACCGCCTGGCCGTCCATGTCGGGAAGACCGACGTCGAGCAGCACCGCGTCGAACTTGTTCGCGCGCACCTTGAGCAGCGCGTCCGCGCCGGTGTCTGCATTTGCCACGACGAAGCCTTCGAACTCGAGCAACGACGTGAGGCCGAGCGCCACCGCGCTGTCGTCCTCGACGAGGAGAATCCGTTTCACCGGACGCTCGTGCGGCTGTTCGCCCGCAGCATCGGGAATGGCTGTGGCCTCACTCTGCGGCGCGAGCGGCAGGAAGATGTGGAACGTCGTGCCGGCGCCGACTTCGCTCTCGATGAAGATCTCACCGCCGTGCCGCAGCACGACCTGATGCGTGACCGCGAGCCCGAGTCCGGTGCCGTTCTTCTTGGTCGTGAAGAGCGGCTCGAACGCGTGATGCAGCGTGTCGACGGGCATGCCGCACCCGGTGTCGGACACGGTGAAATGCACGTAGCGGCTCGGATCGTCGACCGCACCGAACGAGAAGCGCGCATCGCGCGGCTCGCGGCGTGCGCGAATGGAGATCGTGCCGCCGCCCGGCATCGCGTCGCGCGCGTTGAAGACGAGATTCATGAAGATCTGGTGCAGCTGAGTCGCATCGGCCTCGACCCACAGCCGCTCCGCTTCGACGTTGACGGTGTACAGCGTCGAAAGCACCGACCGCGCTTCGATCGCAACACCGCGCAGCCACGCATCGGTATCGACGCGCGCGCGCACCGGCTCGGCCGGCTGGGTGAAGCGAAGGATGTCCTGCGTGATGCGGCGTCCGCGTTTGACGGAGTTGGCGATGTGATCGAGCGACGTCGAGACTTTCTGCGGCGACGGATTGCGGCGCACGACTTCGACGAACGGCGCGATGCCCATCAGCACGTTGTTGAACTCGTGCGCGACGGTCGCGGCGAGGCGGCCGAGGCTCGAGAGGCGATTGGCCTGTTCGAGCTTTGCCTCGAGCTTGCGGCGCTCGGTGAGATCGGTGAACGTGACCACGACGCCGACCGCGGCGCCGTTGTCGATGATCGGCGCGGCGGAGTAGGCGACCGGCAGCTGCGATCCATCTCTGCGCACGAAGCTGTCGCTGGTGACGCTCTGCGCAGCGCCGGTGGTGATGACCTCATGCACCGCGCACGCTTCGAGTGCCGTGCAGCCGTGCACCAGCTCGTGCATCGGCTGGCCGAGGAGCTCTTCGGGCGAGCGTTGCAGCATGGCGGCGGCGGAGCGATTGACGATCGTGCAGCGGCCGTCGAGATCGAGCGTGAACACGCCCTCGACCGTCGACTCGAGCAGCAACTGCATGCTGCGTGTGACGCGTTCGCGTTCCGCCGTTGCGCGGCGCGTCTCGGTGATGTCGCGCGCGAAGCCGTACACCTCGCTGATCGCTCCATCCTCGGCGGTGGGGAACGAGGCCACGTCGACGCGCACGATGCGATCGCGTCCGAGGAGGCTCATTTCCGCGCCGGCAGACGAGGAGTCGCGCAGCATTCCTTCGAAGATCGCGTACACGCGCTCCCGATCCTCGGGCGCAATGAGCTCGATGAACGGCCGGCCGAGCCATTCTGTGCGCGACCAGCCGGTGATCGTTTCGAACGCCGGATTGAGCGCCACGAAGCGCCCCTCCGTATCGACGGTGAAGATGATTTCGCTCGCGCCGTCGAAGATGCGGCGATAGCGGTGTTCCGATTCCTCGATCACGTGGCGCGCGAGCTCGCGCTCCATCGCCTCGGCGAGCATGTTCGCCAGCGCCTGCACGAACTCGACGTCTTCGCGGCGGAAGTGGCGCGGCTGCGAGGACTGCGCGGACAGCACGCCGAACGTCTGATGCGCGCTGGCGATCGGCACCATGAGGCCGCTGCGGATTCCGAATCGCACGGTCGCCTCGCGGACGTCGAAACGCGTCTCGGTTGCGTAATCGTCGACGAGCGTCGGCTCGCCATGAAGCAGCGTGTAACCGGCCTGCGTGTGCGGCGCGACGGAAAGCTCGTGCGGCAGGTCATTCGCCCAGATGTGTCCCGCGCGCAGACGCAGCGTGTGCGACGGCGTGAGCTCGGTCATGAACGCGTACTCCGCGCCGATGGCCTGCGTGAGCAGCTCGCATGCGTGCTCGAATACGTCGTGATCGACGGAGGTGAGGACGAGCCGTCCGAGCTCCGCGATCGCGCTCTGCTGCCGTGCGCGCGTGCGCAGCTCGGCATCGGCGCGCGAGCGATCGATGGCCTGGCCGAGCACGGTGGCGACCGAGCGAAGGAACTCGATGTCGTACGACGCGTACTCGCGCGGCTTGCACGCATACGTCGCGAGCACGCCCCACGTCTCGCCGTCCGCCGAATGAATGGGAACGGTCGCGCCGCTGGTGACGCCCGCATCGAGGAGCCGCGCCGGCAGTTTGAAGCGCGATTCTGAGCGGCTGTCATGCATGATCAGCGCTTCGCCCGCGATGATGGTGCGCAGCGCGAGCGGCGTCTCCTCGGCCGGAATGAGCTGATCGAGCGTGACCCAGCCGACGCCGGCCCGCACGCGGAAGCTGCCTTCTTCTTTCTGCAGAACGTTGCTGAGCTCCATCTCCAGCACGGTCTGCACGGAGATCGCGGCCTGCTCGAGCAGGAACTCGATCGATGCGCCGCTGAGGGCGATGCGGCCGAGGTTCGCGATCGCCGATTGCTGAATCGTGCGGCGGCGCAGCTCGTCCTCGCGCAGCTTCGACGAGGTGACGTCCTGCAGCACGCCCAGCGCTTTGGTCGGGCGGCCGTTCTCGTCGAAGAGAAACTGAACGCGCGTGACCATGATCCGCTCGACGCCGTTGCGCACGATGCGGAACTCGGCGCTGACCGGTTCGAGCGTGCGGTGCGCGTGCTCCTGCAGCTCGAGCATGCGCTGGCGATCGTCGGGATGAATGGCCGCGAATGCGTCCTTCATCGACGGCTCGGTACCGGGAGCGAATCCGTACAGGCGGCACATGGCGTCGGACCACTGCCGCTGGCCGGTCGCGAAGTCGTACGTCCAGCTGCCGATGCGCGCGAGCTCCTGCGCTTCGGCGAGCTGCAGTTTGTGCGCGCGCAATTCGTTGGCGACGTCTTTCTGCGCGGTGAGATCGTGCGAGACGCCGACCACGCCGATCATCGTGCCGTCGTCGGCGAGCATCGGCGAGTCGACCACCAGCGCCGGGAAGACCGTGCCGTCGCGGCGCGTGAGCAGCATCTCGCCGGCCCAGCTTTCGCCGCGCATGAGACGTTCGAGAATCGCGGCAGCTTCCGGCTGCGACTCCGGTGCAGGGGTGAATTCGAGGATGTTCCGCCCGCACGTTTCCTCGGCCGTCCAGCCGTACATCTTTTCGGCGAAGCCGTTCCAGTAGATGACCCGTCCGGAAAGGTCGGTGGCGATGACTGCCTGGTCGACGCATTCGAGCAGACGCGATTGCATCTGGATCTTCGCGTGCGACTTTTTCTGGCTGGTGATGTCTTCGACCATGCCCACGCCGTACCGCGCGGTGCCGTCGGTATCGCGAATGATCGCGAGCGTGACGGTCGCCCACGCCTCGCTTCCGTCGCGGCGGCGATAGCGGCGCTCGTAGCGCGCGGTCGAACGGGTGCTCGCCAGCAGTTCCTGAAAGTCCTCGCGCGTGAACGCCGATTCTTCGGGATGGGCGAAGTCGTAGAAGTGGCGGCCGACGATCTCTTCGACCGGGTAGCCGACCAGCGCGGCGTAACGCTCGTTGACGCTGATGAAGCGGCCGTCGCGATCGGCGTACGTGATGCCGAGGGGCGCCTGCTCGAACGTGGAGCGATAGCGCTCCTGTTCGTCGTACAACAACGCTTCGAGGCGGCGGCGTTCCGCCCGGCCGCGTGCCGCTTCGAGCTCGCGTTGCAGCAC
>JALYOB010000441.1 GCA_030857085.1 Acidobacteriota bacterium
CTCCGCGACACTCGTGCGAATACAACAGACTGTGTCGCGGAGGCTTGCCCTGCAGACGGGGTCCGGGGGCCGTGCCCCCGGCCGCCGGAGGCCTCTCGGCCGTTCTATCGCAGCAGTTCGCCGCGAACAATCGTGAGCGCCTGGCCGCCGAGCTTCACCCGATCGCCTTCGAGGCGCACGCGCAACACGC
Source organism: Acidobacteriota bacterium (assembly GCA_030857085.1). Classification (GTDB taxonomy): domain Bacteria; phylum Acidobacteriota; class Thermoanaerobaculia; order Gp7-AA8; family Gp7-AA8; genus QHVT01. Next base: position 191 of record JALYOB010000441.1, read on the forward strand.
CGCCGCGGGCGGAGGCCTGATACGCATCCATGTCGGTTTTGCCGAGTTTGGCCGACCAGTAGGGCGTGAGACAGCAGTGTGCAGAACCGGTTGCGGGGTCTTCGTCGATGCCGGAGCCGGGTGCGAAAAAGCGGGAGACGAAGTCGTAGCCGGGTGAGGAAGGACGGCTGGTGACGATCACGCCCCGAACCGGAATCGTGCGCAGACGCGCGTGATCGGGCTTCATCGCCCGCACGCTTTCCTCGGAATCAACTTCCACGAGGTAGTCGAACTTGTTGCGTCCGACGTAAACAGGTTTGGTGACGCCGAGGGATTCGAGGAGACCTTCGGGCGGTGCGGAGTGCTCTTCGCGAGTGGCGGGGAAATCGAGCTCGATCCACTCGCCGTTGCGTTCCGCGGTCAGAAGGCCGCTCTTCGTGTGAAAGCGCGCGATCTCGTTCGCGGGTAAGACGCCTTCTTCCCACAGCGTATGTGCGCTGGCGAGCGTGGCGTGTCCGCACAGCGCCACTTCGACGGTGGGAGTGAACCAGCGCAGCGAGAAATCGTCCTCGCGGCGGAGGACAAACGCCGTCTCGGAGAGATTCATCTCCGCGGCTACGTTCTGCATCCACGACGCGTCGCGCTCCGCATCGAGGAGGCAGACCGCGGCAGGATTGCCGCGGAATGCCTCCGAAGTGAACGCGTCCACCTGAAGCAGCCGCACTACATCCCCTGAACTTTGCCGGCTTTGTTGTAGAGCATGCGCGTGGCGATGAAGCCGAGGATGATGATGCCGGCGAGGATGGCATCGCGCATCGAGCTGCCGAACACTTCGCCGTAGTGGTTGCTGACCATGAGGAACACGAGCGGCACCGACATGAACGTGTTATGCCGCGACCGCAACCCGGCAATCTTCACCTCGGGTGAATCGGGCGCGAGCGGCGTTCCTGCCTTGAGCGCGCTGATGATCTTTTTCTGATTCGGCCAGATCACCATCCAGACGTTCGCCGCCATCATCGTTCCGAAGATGCCGCCGGCGTGGATGTAGAGCGAGCGGCCGCTGAAGTGGCCGACGAATTCGAGAAACGCGTACACAGCCGCGAAGAGCACGAGACAGATCGCTGCGGCGACGACCTTGTTCGCAATCATCTTCATGATCGCGTTGTAGAGCACGAAGCCGACCGCGAGCAGCACGATCACGATCGCCAGCCAGAGCCACGGATTGCCGGTCTGCATGTAGTCGCCGTCGAACACGGCGCGGCCGTGGTAGTAGATGAGGCCGAGGAGCAGGATGCCGGTGATCCAGGTCCAGGCGGCGCCCCAGCGGAACCAGAAAAGTGCGCGTGGAAGGAGCTCGGGGTTGATGGCGCGTTTGGTCGGTCCTTCGACCTTTGCCTGGAACTGGGCGTTGACCCAGTTGAAAAAGTAAAGATGTCCGATCCAGGTGATGCCGGCCACGACGTGTGCCCAGCGGAGAAAGAGGTTTACCACTACGTTGACGGTCGGGTTCATGACGTCGTCCTCTCCTCTGACAGAAATGCTGTAGCTTGTTGGCCGATTATGAGTGAATTCGCCGGGAAAGTCGCGGTCGTCACGGGAGCATCGTCGGGCATCGGAAAAAAGACCGCGGAACTGCTCGAATCGCGCGGCGCGCAGGTGGTCACGTTCGCGCGTACGGGCGGGCTCGTGCGGGGCGACGTGGCCGATGCGAATGCGATCGAGCGGCTGTTCGCCGAGACCGAAGATCGCTTCGGCGCGTGCGAGATTCTCGTGAACTGCGCGGGCACGATCGATCCGGCGCCGCTGGTCGAGACGTCGCTCGATCGCTGGCAGCGGATGTTCGCGGTCAACGTGGACGGCGTTTTTCTCGCGTGCAAACGGGCTTTGCCATCGATGGTGAAGCGCGGTGCGGGGGCGATCGTCAACATCGCCTCGATTTCCGGAGTGCTGGGGCCGGAGAAGTTTCCCGGATTCGTCTCCTACTGCGCGAGCAAGGGCGCGGTCATCTCGCTGACCGAGGCGCTGGCGGTGGAGGTGAAGGGGACCGGGGTGCGGGTGAATGCGGTCAGCCCCGGATCGGTCGACACGCCGATGTGGGCGGATGCGAGCGGCGGCGCGCCGGCCGACATGACGCCGGAAGAGGTCGCCGAAACGATCCTCTTTCTTGCATCAGATCGCTCGCGCCCGATGAATGGGCGGAACGTGCATGTCTATGCGTCTTGAAGAAATGCGCTCGACGATTGCGGAGATCGACCTCCGCGCGTTCGAGCGGAATGTCGATGCAATTGCCTCGAAGCTGCCGGATGGAACGCGCGTCGTCGCGCTGCTGAAGGCGGATGCCTATGGCCACGGCGCGGTCGAGCTCGCGCAGCGGTGCAGGCCGGAGAAGGTAGCGATGATCGGCGTCGCGCTGCTCGAAGAAGCGCTCGAGCTGCGGCGCGCGGGGATCACGCTGCCAATTCTCGTGTTAGGCGCGCTCACTGAAGCGCAGGTGCGGATTGCCATCGAGCAGGACGTCACGCTGGGCGTCCCCGGGCCGGAGTCGCTGGCCGCGGTGGCGCGCGTGGCGCAGGAGCGCGACGTTGCGATTCATCTGAAGCTCGACACGGGCATGGGCCGCATGGGCGTGGTCGAGAGCGAATTGCCGGGCGTCATTGAGTTGCTCAAAGCGACGCCGCGATTGAAGCTCGACGCGCTCTATACGCACTTTGCCGTGGCGAGCGATCCCGATCATCCATTGACCGGCCAGCAACTGGCGCAATACGAGCGAATGCTGGGCATTCTCGCCGAGGCTGGGATCCGCGCGCCGCGGCATCACGCGGCCAACAGCGCCGCCACAGTGCGCGGCATTACGCCGGGTGATTACGCGCGCACCGGCATTGCGCTGTTAGGCGCGGCTCCGCTGGATACGGAGTTGACGCGGCTCGAGCCGCTCATGCGCTGGCGCACGAAAATCGTGCGGCTCAAGGAACTTCCTCCCGATCACGCCATCGGCTACGGCGCGACGTTCTATACGAAGCGCGCGAGCCGCATTGCAACGCTGCCTTTGGGATATGCCGACGGCTATGACCGCCATTTGTCGAACAACGGCGAAGTGCTGGTGCGCGGTCAACGTGCGCCGGTGGTGGGACGCGTTTCCATGGATCTGGTGACCGTCGACGTCACCGACATTGAAGGCGTCACAGTGGGTGATGACGTCGTCCTTCTCGGACAGCAGGGCGGCGATGAAATCCGGGTCGAAGAGCTCGCGGAGAAACTTGATACGATCTCCTACGAGGTGTTCTGCAGCGTGAGTGCGCGGGTTCCGCGCGTTTATCTCGACGGCGAGACGGTCACGCGAATCAAGACACGCTTCGACGCATGATCACGATTCTCGACCGCATCGGCCGTACGTTCATCCGGCTGTTCGAGCAGACGGGCCTCTGGTTCGACGCGCTGTGGCGCACGTTCGCGTGGATGTTCCGGCGGCCGTTCGACGTCGCGGAGTGGTTCCGGCAGATGGTGCGCGTCGGCGTCGACTCGATTCCGGTGGTTTTCCTCACGACCATGTTCACCGGCATGGTGCTCGCGCTGCAGACGCATCGCGGTTTTCAACGCGTGCACGCCGAGCAGTTCGTCGCCAGCGTCGTCGCACTGGCGATGCTGCGCGAGCTCGCGCCGGTGCTGGTCGGCCTCATGGTCGCAGGACGCGTCGGTTCGTCGATGGCGGCGGAAATCGGCACCATGCGCGTGACCGAGCAGCTCGATGCATTGAAGGCGCTCGCCACCGAACCGATTCAGTATCTGTTCGTGCCGCGCGTCATCGCCGGCGTGATCATGCTGCCGTTCCTCTGTGTTTTAGGCGACGCGCTGGGGATTTACGGTGGTTATCTCGTTTCGGTGAAGCTGCTCAAGGCCAATCCGGTCATCTACAAAGAAAACACGTTTCAATTTCTGCAGCTCAATGACCTCTGGACGGGGCTCATCAAGGCGAGCGTGTTCGGCCTGATTCTCACGCTCACCGGCTGCGTGCGCGGCTACTACACGACGGGCGGCGCGGAAGGGGTCGGCCGCGCGACGACGTACGCCGTGGTGTCGGCGTCGCTGATCATTCTGCTCAGCGACTTTTTTCTGACGAAGATTCTCTTC
>JALYOB010000442.1 GCA_030857085.1 Acidobacteriota bacterium
GCGAATAGGGCTGCCAATCATTGCCACGCAACGAGACGACCCCTTTGCCGGGGCCGGCCCAGACGGAGATGTCTATGTCGGCGTAGTAGTAGCGAACGAGCGTCCAGGGGCGCGACGTGTCGTAATAGCGCTTCGATTCCCAGCACGCAATGAATGCGTCCATGGCCACATTGGCGATCGCAAAGAACAGCTTGACGTCTTGATCGAGATCCTGCTGATCGCGGCGCGCGACCATCTGCGCGAATTTCAGCCAGTGTCCCGACTGTCCGGTGGAGCGAGGACCGTCGCGCATGAATTCGACCGTTGCTTTCTGCTCGGCCGAAAGCGACGCATTGAACTTGATGACTTCGTCGACTTCCTTCTTCAATTGGTCGGAATCGATCGTGGGCGGCGCGGGCGGGCGGAATTGATTGCTGTTGTCGAGCGCGAACGTCTTGACGCGATACCAGTGCGGCGTCAGAAATCCAGGCGCGAATCGATCGCCGCCTTTCGGATTGTCGAAAGGAATCGGCTGCCAGCGATTGGGATCGAGCACCTTCTGAACCGTATTGACCGGCACGTAATAGGTGTAATCGGAGTACGGCTTGCCGTTGGAGCCGATTTCGTCGCCGAGCTGATTGGCGCCGTCGTGATGGCGGTATGCAATCACCGCAGCCGCGGCGACGTTGCCGACGCCCTGCGGTTTGCGCGTGTCGGTCGACGTATCGTTCGGATCGAATCCCTTCGCCCGCATCTGCTCCGCGAGCCACTCTCTGTCCTCGGGATACACGTCCGCCAATGCGCGATACGTCGCATAAGCGATCGCCTTGACCTTGTTGTCGTACGTGCGCTCTTTTTTTGGTCTGCGCAATGAGGCGCCGAGGCGGGTGCCGACCGCCGTGTCGTCATAGGCGGCCCATGCGTCGTACATCGCCGTCATTGCAATCGCCAGCGTGCGCGAGACGATGGTCGGGCGTGCGCCGTTGCGATCGACCTCGCGCGCCGTTGCTTCGAGACTGATGTCGAGCCAGTCGTAGGCAGGCGAGGGGCGGTACGCGATCGGAGCCTTCGCGTGCGCGGGCGTGAGGCAGAGCAGCAGCAGGATGACGACAATGAGAGACCGGCAAGGACGCATGGGAAAAACACTAGCTCGACAGCAGCACTTCGTACAACAGGTCGGTCGTGCCGACGTGCACGCGATCGCCGCTCGTGAGCGTCGTCTGCAGCACCCGCTCGCCGTTGATCCACGTTCCATTACGGCTCTTGAGATCCTCGACCACGTACCCTTCCGGTCCGCGATAGAGCCGCGCGTGAAATCCCGAAACTCCGGGATCGGAAAGCTGGATCGTGTTCTCGCGATGGCGGCCGATGAGATATTCGGGCTCGGTCAATGGAACGATGCTGCCGTCGAGCGAAATCGTGAGCTGCGCGACGACGGGCCGTACGACGTCCGCATATGAGAGATGCGCCTGCGACGAGACGAGCAGACTGGTATCGTCGTCCTGCGCCTGATCGCGCACCGTCGATTCGGCGCCGAAATGCGGCGTCATTTGGCGCACGGTCGAATCGTCCGATTCACGTTGGGACGTGGTTTCGATCAGTTTGTTCGCATAGAGGCCGTACAGCACGCGATAGACCGCGAGCGGATCTTCCTCGCTGTCGCGGCAGAGGTCTTCGATCGTGCGCTGGCCGTTGATCAGGAAGAGGATCTTCCACTCGTCGGCCGTCAATGTGATTTTCTCGTCGCGCGGTGCGGCCACGACGCGGAAGACCATCGCAGGATCGGGAAGGAGCCGCGCGCATTGCTCCCATTCCTCGATCCGCCGCGCCCCTTCCATGATCAGGTTCGCGAGGTCGATGGAGATCGTCACTGCATGTTCGGGCAGCGACACGAGCTGGTCGAACGCGAACGTGCCGTCATCCCAGACAAAAGCCTCGTACACGATTTCCGAGGCCTGCACTTTGAGGAAATCGCGGAGCTGCATTTCGGTCAGCACACGCTCCTGCACTGCGAGTGCGCCGAAGCGTCCGCCGTCGCGCTGCATGAGCGCATCGATCGAGTCGCGCTGCTCGCGGGTGATTTTCTTTTTGCGCAGCAGCACCGCACCGAGGCGGAGGTGTTCCTGATTGGAGGCAGCGTAGACGAGGGCGCCTTCGCGAAAGAACACGTGCGCCGTCCTGCCGTGACTCGCGACGACGAGCGCGCCGCTCTTGCGCGTCGTACAGAGAAACGTCAGCACATCCGGGAGTCGGAACGCGGCGAGTTCGCCCTGCAGAACGGCACGCATCGGAACGCGCCGATTGTTACACGATCGCGCGCACGCTCCACAGTCCCGCGGCGGAGATGATGATCCAGAGGAGGACGCCGAGGATGAGCGGACGGATGCCGACCTTCGCGAGACTCCTGCGGGAAAGGGCGGAGCCGATCAGGAAAAGGGTGACGGTGAGGCCGATGCGCGCGATGCGCACCAGCAGGTCGAACAATCCCGGCGGCGCGGGTACGTACGTCCGGACGACGGAGGCGAGAAGGAAGAAGAGGATGAACCACGGCAGCGTCACTTTGGACGAGCGCTTGCGAAACGCGTATGCGGTTCCGAGGGTGAGAGGGACGATCCACAACGCGCGGGTGAGCTTGACGGTGGTCGCGATCTGCAATGCTTCCGCGCCATACGCCGCGGCCGCGCCGACCACCGAGCTCGTGTCGTGAATGGCGATCGCCGCCCAGACGCCGAACTGCGTTTGCGTCAGATGCAAAGCGGTGCCGATCGCGGGAAATGCGAACAGCGCGATCGAATTGAGAATGAAGACCGTGCCGAGGGAGACCGACATTTCTTCGTCAGTCGCGCCGATCACCGGACCGACGGCCGCAATCGCGCTGCCTCCGCAGATCGCGGTACCGGACGAAATCAGATGCGCAGTTCCCCGTCCGATGCTCAATGCGCGGCCTAACAGATAGCCGGCGATGAGCGTCCCGGCAATCGTCGCGATGGTGAAGAGAATGCCGGTGCGGCCGGCGGCGACGACCTTCTGCAGGTTCATCCCGAAGCCGAGGCCGACGACGGAAATCTGCAGCAGCAGCTTGGTTTGCTTCGACGTTTTCCACGGACTGCCGAGCGTCAGCGCAAACACGAGTCCCAGCGCCAGCGCAATCGGCGGCGAGCACCATGGGGTGACGCAGAAGAGGAGCAGTGCGACGAAGAGTGCGGCGCGAATCACAGACTGCGCCGGAACAACTCGATCGTGCGGCGCCACGCGTCCGACGCCGCATCAGGGTTGTGCACCTCGGGACGGGTGTCGTTGAAGAACGCATGGTTGGCGTGCGGATAGACGACCAGCTCCACGTTCTTGCCGAGCTTCGCGAGCTGCGCGTGCAGCTCGCGTCCGTGTTCGGCGGGAACGCCTTTGTCGTCTTCGCCGTAGATCAGGAGCAGCGGCGCCTGCAGCTCTTCCCACTTCGGCGAGACTTTTTTGAAGCCGCCATAGAAGCTGACTGCCGCGCCGACGCGAGTGGCGTCGTATGTGGAGGCGTATTGTGCGAGTGCGCCGCCCATGCAGAAACCGACCACGCCGTATTTCGTGGAAGAGCATTCGGGACGTTGCAGTACGTATGCGCCTGCGCCCGCGATTTCTTTTGCAGCGCGATCGACGTCGAGCTCCATGAGGAGCTTGGTCGCGTCATCGGGCGATTTCGTGGTCTGGCCGTGATAGAGGTCGGGTGCAATCGCTGTGAAGCCCGCGGCGGCGAAACGGTTCACGAGGTCTTCGATGTGCTCGACGAGCCCCCACCATTCCTGAATGACGACGACGGCCGGACCGCGGCCCGATTCGGGGGCCGCAAAGTAGCCTTGGCAGGTGTGACCATTTGATGGAAATGTAACGCACTGTCCCATGGCGGCGGATTCTATCGCGGGCGCAGTATGTCAAAATAGCATTGAAATGCATCTGACCAGGGATCAGGTCAAGGACCTCGCGCAAAAGCCCCGTTGTCCCCGTTGCGATCTCGATAAGACCGTCGGCAACGCCCTTTGCCGCCGTTGCCGCGCCAAGCTCCCGCCGCACATGCGGCTGGGGATCGAGAACATTCCGACGAAGGACGGGGGAGTGGTGGGGAACGCGTTACGCGCCGCCGCGAATTACTTCAACGTGCACTTTGCCTCGGTGCGGAAGTTCGGCGGCGGGAAGAAGCGGTAGTTCGGGAAGCGACGAAAGGCCTCCGGCGGCCGGGGGCACGGCCCCCGGACCCGTCTGCAGGCCAAGCCTCCGCGACACAGTGTGTTGGATTCGCACGAGTGTCGCGGAGGCTTGGCC
>JALYOB010000076.1 GCA_030857085.1 Acidobacteriota bacterium
GGCGCAGGACGGTCGAAGGATCCCCTGCCGACAGCACGAGTCTCGTGCATCCGCAGGGGATCCCTCGACTTCGCTCGGGATGACACCTTGGGCCGAAGTCAGTGCTTCGGCGGGTTCAGCACCGTGATGCGGCCATCCGTCTTCGGATCGATCGGCGCGGTGAATTTCTTCAGCTCCTCGATCAGCACGTCGCGCAGCGGGGCGGCGTAGAAGATCTGCAGGCGGTCCTTCGGGACTTCTTTCATCACCGCCTCTGCGCCGTCGCCGCCCATGGCGATGAAGTCGGGCATGATCACGCTGTAGAGCTTCTGCGGATCGATCGGCTCGCCATTCTCCAGCGTCGCGCTGACGAAGCGATCGAGCCCTTTTTTCGCGGCGTCGTACGTGTAGCGCACGCCGCTCACCTGCATGATGCCGCGCGCGCCGGTGGTGGTGTTGCGCAGGATGTCGATGAGCTGCGCGCCGGTGAGGATCACCATCGCCGGATAGTTGTCGAACGGGCTGACGGCGAAGACGTCGCCGTACGTCAGATCGCCGCGCGGCAGTTCGGAGCGAATGCCGCCGGAGTTCACGAGCGCGACGTCCGCGCCGGTCGCGCGGCGCAATGCATCCGCGATCAGATTGCCGAGCGGAGATTCGGCGGAGTAGCCGCGGGTGAAGAGCTCGGAGGTGCGCACGCCGAGCTTCTCGTCGCGCTTGGCGGCCACGCGGCGGAGATACGGCGCGATCGTCGCGGCCACACGCGCATCGGGCGTGATGGTCTCGGCCGAGAACGTACGCGGAACGAGCTTCGCCCCTTTCGGCGCGGTGCGCGGATCGCACGTTTCGGTGCCCTCGTAGACGAACGAACAGATCATCGTCAGCGGACGGATCTCGCTCTTCGTCACGCGGTTGTTCTGCGTATCGATCCAGAGATCGAGCGTCGAGAACTCGCGGCTCATCGCGAGGCCCTGCAGCGCCGGAATGCCGTTGATGTACTGGCGCATGTTCGCGTGCGTGTGGCCCGCGAAAAAGGCATCGATCGTCCCCGCAGGAATCGTGTTGAGGTACTCCATCGCCTCGTGCTGGCGATCGCAGCTCTCGATCGAATGCGGCTCGTCCATGTTCGTGCAGCGGCCGCCCATGTGCGCGATGACGATGATCGCGTCCGCCCCCTGATTGCGCAGTTCGCGCGCGGCGGTGACGGTGGCCTGCACGGGATCGGTGAAGACGAGGCCCGCCACGTTGATGCCCATGGTGACGTTCGGCGTGTCGGGCGTGGAGAGGCCGATGACGCCGATCTTTGCGCCGCCGGTGCGGACCATCGTATAGCGCTTGACCCAGTTCGGCGTCTTGCCCGTCGCTTTGTCGAGCATGTTCGCCGAGAGAAAGGGGAACATGGCCAGATCGGCGTTGCGCTTGAGCGCGCCGAGCGGATCGTCACCCGGCTTGCGCGGAATCGCCTCCGGGCCGGCGGGACCAAAGTCGAACTCGTGATTGCCGACGGCCGCGGCCGTGTATCCGAGGACGTTGTAGCCGCGGACGACCGGCTCGCCTTCGAAGATGTTCGATTCGAGCGTCCCCTGGAACATGTCGCCCGAGTCGACCAGAAGCACGCGGCCCTGATTCGCCGTTCGCAATGCTTCGACGTACGTCGCGAGAGACGGCAAGCCGCCCCACAGCACTCCCTCACCGCCGCCGGGAGGCGTTTCGATGTGGCCGTTGAACCAGCCGTGGACGTCGGTGGTGCCGACGATCACGACGTGGACGGGCGCCGCGGGCGGACGCGCCGTCGTGCAGGCCATGGCCAGCAGGAAGAGAACCAGGGGAAGAGACCGTTTCATCGGGCGGGATTGTACAGGCGCCAAACGGCGCACTCGCGTTCGCTTCTTGTGTGCGAGCCTCGCTCGCGCCACACTGCGCGGGCAAGGATCACCGGCAACCCCGAATGAAACGCATGTCATACCAGCTCGCGGCATCCGCGACAGCTTTGTTTCACTTTGCATTCATCCTGTTCGTGGTCTTCGGCGGCTTGCTCGTGCTGCGGTGGCCAGGGGTGATGTGGCTGCATTTGCCCGCGGCAGCGTGGGGAGTGCTGATCGAGTTCTTCAGTTGGTACTGCCCGCTGACGAGGTGGGAGAACCATTTCCTGCGCGAGGCCGGACGCGCGGGGTACGACGGCGGGTTCGTCGCGCATTACATTCTGCCGGTCATTTATCCCGCGGGTCTGACGCGCGGGCTCGAGCTCGCGATCGGCGCGTTCGTGCTCGTGCTCAATGCCGGCATTTACATGAGAGTCTTTCGATAGATGTTTACAGGAGCAATTCCGCAACACCCCGTCGATACCGTCGACCAGACGTTCGCAAGCCTCGGCTTGTCGCCCGAGGTGCTCTCGACCGTCGAGAAGATCGGCTTCGTCCACCCCACTCCCATCCAGGCGGCGGTCATTCCGACGTCGCTCACAGGCAAAGACGTGATCGGTCTCGCGCAGACCGGCTCGGGGAAGACCGCCGCGTTCGTACTGCCGCTGGCCGAGAAACTCGTGCACGGCCAGGGCGTCCGCGGACTGATCCTCGCGCCGACGCGTGAGATCGCACTGCAGACCAAGGCGTTTCTCGACCTGTTCGGCAAGCATCACGAGCTGAGCACCGCCTGCCTCATTGGCGGCGTGCGGATGAAGCCGCAGCTCGATGCGCTCAAAGAGAAGCCGGACATCGTCGTTGCAACGCCGGGCCGCTTGCTCGATCACGTGATGCGGCGGAGTCTCTCGCTCGAGAAGATCGAAGTCCTCGTCCTCGACGAAGCCGATCACATGCTCGACCTCGGATTTCTGCCGCAGATCCGCGACGTGCTTCGCCGTTTGCCGCGCGAGCGCCAGACGATGATGTTCTCCGCGACCATGCCCGACTCGATCGAGATGATCGCGCGCGACTTCATGCGCGAGCCGACGCGCATCGACATCATGCCGGTCGGCAGCGCGGCCGAAGGCATCACGCATCGGCTGTATGTCGTGAAAGAGGAAGACAAGCGCAACTGCCTCCTCGCGCTGCTCGAAGAGGAGCTCGGATCGACGCTCGTCTTCACGCGCCGCAAGATCGACGCGGAGTGGCTGTACGCCGTGCTCGAACGGAAGGGACATCCGGTCGCGCGCATTCACGCCGATCAGTCGCAGAACAAGCGCGTGAGCGCGCTCAAGACGTTCCGCGAAGGGCAGCACCGCATTCTGGTCGCGACCGACATCGCGGGCCGCGGCATCGACATCCCCGGCATCGAGCACGTCATCAACTTCGACATTCCGGAGAACGTGGAGGATTACGTCCACCGCGCCGGACGCACCGCGCGCGGCCGCGCGAAAGGAATCGTGGCCACGATCGCGACCTGGCAGGACCTGCCGATGGTGCGCAAGATCGAAGAGACGCTGGGCGAGAAAATCTCTCGCTGCACCGTGGCAGGGGTGGAGGCGTGGGAGGAGTCGGAGAAGAAGCCGGCTTCACGCGAGAGGCGGAGGGTTTAGCGCGCGGGTCAGCTCGCCTCTCGGAACAACAACAACGAAGCCGCGACCGCGGCGAGCGTGTCGCGATTCGCACGTGCGTCGGGGTCGATCCAGACGCGGCCCTGGTTGATCGTTTCGACCATCGCCACGGCGTTGTCGCCGCTGAGAATTTCGAAGCCGAACGGTTCGGAGGAAGCGAAGCGGCTGCCGTGCGCGCGATGGATGGAGCGGACCTGCAACGCGGGGCCGCCGATCTCGCGCAGCTCGCCCTGCAGCGCAGGCTCGGGGCGGCCGGTGCGCGAGAGTGCGAGCACCGTACGTGTGAACGGCGGACGTTCGTAGCCGCAGACGAGAATGGGATTGCGTCCGAGGGATGGATCGATGAAGACGCCCGCGGCGCCCAACGTGAGCTCGCGCATGTGGCACTCGACGTTGATGCCGTTCACGACCATGCGATACGCCTGATCGCTCTTCGCCACGTCGAGGACCTTCGTGTCGATGAGCCAGGAGCGGGTCGTTCCTTCGTTCACGCTCTCCGTGTGCCATTCGCCGAAGGAGATGGGCTGATTCCAGCGGCGCGGGTTCGCCCCCTGCACGGCGAATGAGCCGTCGGGCATGTCGATCTGCGCGGTTGCGCACGCGGTGAGAACGAGCAGCAGAATCGGGCAAAGACGCTTCATGCCGCGATTCTATTTGGAGTGCGGCGGCGCGAGTCGCCGCTTTTTCTGCGCCGGAGACCTGCGTCGCCGCACTCCAAACTGTCACTCGAGGGTGAAGCCGGTGTTGCCGATCTTGCCGGGCGGCTCTTTCGGCGTTGCGCCGCGTTTGCGGCTCGCCTCGATCAGCGCCTCCCCCTCGGGCGACACCGCAACGTCCTTCTCCATCTGCGCGCGGGCGCTGGCGAGATACACCTTCGCCCCTTTCTCCGCATACAGCGCTTCGATCGCCGCAGCGTCGGCGTCGATCACCACGTAATCATGGATGCGCGTCGACCAGATCGCGTACTTGCCGTTGGACTGCTTTTCGATGCGCCACGCCATCAGCGGGAGTAGCGTACGCCGAGGCGCAGCGCGCGCGGCTGGCCGTGGGTGATCACCGGCGTTGCGCCCACTTCGACGTCGGTGTTGGTGATGTTCTCGATGGCGAGTGTCAGGTCGAGCGCGCGCGTGAGCGGATGCGACGCGAAGAGGTCCGCCACAAAGTACGAGTCGAGCGGCAGCTCGTTGCGATCGTCGTCGAACTGCATCGACGACCAGCGCAGTTGTGCACCGATGCGTTTCCACATCAGCTGCGCGGTTGCCTGTGCGCGCGGCACCTGCGGCAAGCGATTGCCGCGCAATGCGCCGTCGCGCACGGTCGCATCGACGAGCAAGCCGCTGACGGACGTGCGCCACTCTTTTCCGAGGCGCCACTCCGCGTCGAGCTCCGCGCCGACCGAGCGCGTGCGCCCGAGGTTCTGGCGCTGACGCGTGATCAGCGTCGGCGTCTGGGAGTGGGTCACGTTCGCGATCGTGTCGGAGACATCCGTGAGAAACAGCGTCAGGCGCGCATTGCGCGCACGCGCGCCGAGCTCGAATCCGGTGAGGTTCTCCGACTTCAGCGCCGCGTTCGGAAGCGTGTTCACGTTGCCGACCCGGAAGCCGCGATAGAGCTCGTTGAGCGTCGCCGCGCGAAAGGCTGAATAGGCGGACGCGGAAAACGAGAACGCGTCATTCGCGCGCCACAGCACGGACAGTCGCGGATTGAACTGCCCTTCGCTCGTACGCAGATCCTCGCCGTCGTTGCGAACGAGATCGCCGCGAACGCCGGCGGTGATCGAGAGCGCGCTCGTGATCGCGAACAGATCCTCGACGTACGCGGCGAGGTTCTCCTGCTTGCCCCCCGCGGAGACGCGAAACGTGCTGCCGTTCGCATTGAAGCGCAGCTCGTCGCTCGAGCCGCGTGCGCCGCGCAGTTCCGTTCCAGCGACGAGCACGTGCTTGCCCGCAAACGCGCGCGTGTACTGCGCGGTTGCGCCCGCGCCGCGCGAGGGCACGCTCTGCTCGATCGTCAACCGCTCGCTCGCGCGCGCGGCGTCGATGGCGGAGAAGGTTTGAAAGTAATCCTGATCGCTCGCGAATGCGCGGAAGGCAACAGTACCGCCCAGCGCGCTCCAGTCCGCGCCCGCGGCGACGCTGCGATTCTCGGTGTCGTTCTTCTGCAGCGGCGTGCCGTTGTTGCGCGATTCGGAGTAGTACGACGCGCGCAGAAATGCGCCGCTGCGCCGCACGGTCGCATCGATCGTCGCGTGCCGCGAATCGGCATCGACATCCACCGCGCCGCGCTCTTCCGGCCGCACGAGCGTGAAGCCGCCGGTGTGAAATGCGTCGACGGCAATGCTCCCGTTCCACTCGCCCCGTTGTGCGGATGAAAAGATCGATGCCGTTCCGGTCGACTGCGAGCCCGCGGACGCGTCGAACGTGAGCGCGCCCGACCTGCGGCGAATGAACTGCACGACGCCGCCCATCGCGGAACTGCCGTACAGATCCGACGCTCCGCCTCGCAGCACTTCCACCCGATCGAGCGCCGCGCGCGGCACGCGGCCCCAGTAAATCCAGCCGCCGAACGGATCGTTGAGCGGCACGCCGTCGTCGAGCACGAGCGCGCGCGAGGCGCCGCTCGCGCCGACGCCGCGGAGCGTCACACCCTGCGACGTCGGATTGGCGACGCGGCTGCCGGAACGGCGGAAGAGCGTAAAGCCCGCAACCTGTCGCAGCGCATCGTCGAGCGTCGGCGCGGCCGTCGTTTCGAGCGTTTCGCGCGAGAGCACGACCACGCTCGCGGGCGTGTCGGCGACGCGCGTTTCGGTGCGCGTCGCCGTCACGGTGATGGTTTCGGTGACTTGTGCGAGGAGAACGGCTGCGAGGATTGCGCTCACGGCAGCGCGAAGACTACCAGCGACGTGCCGCGCGGCGCTCCCATCATCTCCGGCGCGAAGCCTTCCAGCCAGCCGCCCCAGCCGGTCGGCACCGCGATGTACTGCTTGCCATTCACGCTGTACGTCACCGGATTGCTGTGGATGCCGTTGCCGGTCTGATATGTCCAGAGCATCGCGCCGGTGCGTGCGTCGTACGCGTTGAAGTGACCGTTCGGCTCACCCGCGAAGACGAGATCGCCGCCGGTCGAAAGCGTCGAGGCGACGATCGGCTGCGGGCCATCCCACGACCACACTTGCCGTCCGGTGGCAGGATCGATCGCGCGCACATGGCCGCGCTGCTCGTGCTTCGTCACATCGGCGTCGCCGGCGAGGTAGAACATCCCCTCGCGGAACTGCTGCGGCACGAGGCGGAACGTCGCGCAGGCGTCGACGATCGGCGCGTACAGGAATCCTGTGCGCGGGTTGTACGAAGCGTGCGGCCATTCTTTCGCGCCGGCCGGACCGGGACAGATCACCGTCCCTTCTTTGGTCGGCTTGAGGCGCTGCGTCACGCGGCCGCTCGCGTCGATCTCGCCCCAGGTGACCTTGTCGCCGTACTGCACGGCGCGCACGAGCTGGCCGTTCGTGCGATCGAGGATGAAGAGATAGCCGTTGCGATCAAAGTGCGCGAGCAGGCGCCGTCCGCCCTGGTCGAAGAGGATGTTCTCGTTGACGCCGTCGTAATCCCACACGTCGTCGGGCGTGAACTGGTAGTGCCAGCGGATCGTGCCGTCATCGGGATCGATCGCCAGCACACTATTCGTGTAGAGATTCGTTCCGCGGCGCGGGCTGTCGTCAAAGAGAGGTCCCGGATTGCCGGTGCCCCAGTACACGAGGTCGAGCTCGGGATCGTACGTCCCGGTGATCCAGGTCGTGCCGCCGCCGCGCTGCCACGAGTCGCCGGTCCACGTCTCGCTGCCCGGCTCGCCCGGCGCAGGAACGGTGTAGCGGCGCCACACGCGCTGACCGCTGGTCAGATCGAAGGCATCGATGTGACCGCGCACGCCGTACTCACCGCCCGAGGCGCCGGCGATGATCAAGTTCTTGACTACCAGCGGGGCCATGGTCGCGCTCTCGCCCGCGCGCACATCTGCGTATGCGGTCTGCCAGACGAGCTTTCCGTTCGTCGCATCGAGCGCGAGCAGGTAGCCGTTCTGCGTAGCCATGTAGACGCGGCCGTTCGCCACCGCCACGCCGCGATTCACGTTGCCGCAGCAGAGCGGCGTGTCGAGCGGAATCTGATGCTGGTACTGCCACAGCAGCTCGCCGGTTGCGGCGTCGAGGCACCAGAGATAGCCGTCCCATCCCGAGACGTACATCACGCCATCGACCACGATCGGCGCGGCTTCGAACGAAAACGTGGCCGGCGCGGGGATGATGCCGGTCGGCGCGAACTGGAACTGCCACGCCGGACGCAAGCCCTTCACATTGCCGGCATTGATCTGATCGAGCGCGCTGAATCGCTGGCCGTCATACGCGCCGTAATACGTCATCCAGTTGTTCGGCTCCGAGCGCGCGTTGCGGATGCGATCGGACGTGACGTTCGTGACCGGAGCGGTGCCGCGCAGATGCTCGTTGAGCTGCGGCATGGTCTTGCTGCTTTCGGTGACCGGGTAGTTCGGATAGCTGCGGCACGCGAGCGTCGCTGCGCAAACGGCCATCAACACGAGAATGCGTTTCATTTACTCGGTCCTCCGCGGCTGGATTTCTTCGCGCGTCTTCGGGCGCTGCTGTTTCGGACGATCGAGCTTCGCCGTTGCGGGCGCGTCGCCGCTGACGATGATGAGGCCCAGCATGCCGCGGCCCGCGTGATTGGCAACAGGGCATCCGAAGAAGTAGTAGCCCGGCCCGTCGAGCTTCAGCCGCGCGGTGCCGCGCTTGTGGGCCGGAAGCATGAGGATTTCGCGCGCGCCGTTACTCGGGAGGAAGGCGGCGTGATACGCCATCGGATCGTGATTGGAGAAATCGAGCTCGATCTCGCCCGCCTCCTTCATCACGATGATGGCCGGCTCCCAGATGTACTGCCCGGCCGGTACGCGAATGCGCGCGTGATAGACGCCGTCGCGATCGCGGCGCGCGTGCCCGAGGCCGCCGTGCGCGAAGAGGCGTCCGACCATTTCTTCATTCGGCTGATCGACGTTCGGAAGCTCGTTGACCAGTCGCACGACCCGGGGATTGAGCTGCTTGAGCACCGAGGGGCGGAGGAGGCGTACGTACTCGCAGGAGGTGAGCAGTGTTGCGGCGCATGCAACAAGCAACAGCGCAAGTTTTCGCATGAAAACGCCCCGTGCAGATCGAGTGCCCACCATAGAATCAAACTGTGAGTGATTTCGCACCGGCGTGGTTTCTCCCCGGCCCGCACTTTCAGACGGTGTGGGGAAGGATTGCGCGGCGGAGGCGGATCGTGCAGTTCCGCCGCGAGTCGCTGACCACGCCCGACGGCGACGAGCTGCTGGTCGATCATGTCGACACGCCCGCTCCGGCGCCGGTGCATTTCATCCTCATGCACGGCCTCGAGGGAAGCTCGTACTCGGTCTACATGCAGGGCATTCTCGCGGTCATCGCCCGTCACGGATATTCGGCGACGGCGATCAACTTCCGCTCCTGTGCGCGCGATCCGCGCAACGTGCTGCGGATGATTCCGAATCGCCGCCCGCGCTTCTATCACTCCGGCGACACCGGCGATTTTGATTTCGTGGCGCGCACGCTGTCCGCCCGCATGCCTCACGCAAAGCTGGTCGCATTCGGCGCGTCGTTAGGCGGCAACGTGCTGCTCAAGTGGCTCGGCGAGAACCCGGGCCAGACGCTCGTCGCCGCCGGCGCGACGCTCTCGGTTCCATACGATCTCCGCGCCGGCGCCCGTCTCCTCGAGCAATCCGCCGCCGGCCGCTTCTACCTCGGCGGTTTTCTGCGGACGCTGAAGAAAAAAGTGCAGCGGCCCGACATCGCCTCGCGCATCGACATCGCCGCGGCATTGCGCGCGCGGAACTTCGGCGAGTTCGATGACGTGGCGACCGCACCGCTGCACGGCTTTCGCGATGCGGAGGATTACTGGGCGCGTTCGAGCTCGAAGAACTTCGTCTCGCGCATCACCACGCCCGCTCTCGCGCTCAACGCCGAAGATGATCCGTTCATCCCGCAGAGCATTCTGCCGATCGTGAAGTCGGCCGCCTCGGAGGCGGTCGACTTTCGCACGACGCCGACGGGCGGACACGTCGGCTTCATTGGCGGCGGCCTGCCGTGGAAGTGCGAGTACTGGGCGGAAGAGCTGGTCGTGCGCTGGCTGCTCGAAAAGGCGGACGGGCGTTGATCGAGCGGCGTCGGGAGACCGCTCTGTCGTTTGCATTCGCGTTGTGGGGTCTCGCGATTGCGATCGCGTCGATCGCGTTCTGGTCCCGTCCCGCGCCGCCCGAGCAGTTGCCGGGCGTGGCGAAGATGCTCGGCTTCGATGCGCATGGGCCGTTCCGCTGGATTGCGTCGCTGATGCTGTTGCCGATCTTCGTGCCGCTGGCGATGCGGCCGGTCGCGCGAAGGCTCGCGCGCAGCGCGGCGTGGGCGCGGAACGGCGTGTTTGCCGGAGCGCTGGTGGTGCTCTGGATGGTGACGGCGCGGCAGAGCGTGGTCTGGACGATCGTGCCGTTCGCGCTGCTGATCGCGACCTGCACGTTGCTGCGCGAGCGGGCGATGCAGTTCACCCGTCGCGACGTGGTGTTGCTGCCTACGTTCTTCGCAGCATTGCTTGGCCTGATCGACGTCGCTCCATCGCTGCCGATCGACGGATGTGTGGCGATCGCGGCGCTGCTCGTGTTCGCGTTGCGCATCGCCGTGCCGTTCATCGCCTCGCCGGTCGTGCCTGCACTCGCGTTCATGGCCGCGCCGCTCGGTCTTGCGCTGCAGACGAGCTTCTTTGCTCGCGATCAACGCTACTTCGGCTGGCATGCGCTGGCGATCGTCGTCATCACACCGTTCGTCCTCCGGTTGACGCTGCGCAATCGGCGGCGCGCGTGGAAAATCCTCGCGCTGGCCATCTATCCGCTCGCGCTTTACTGCTACTCGAATGCGCTGAGCGTCACGACGGCCGAGGGGAAGCCGCGCGCGAACTACTTCGAGGATGGACATGCGCTGCTGCCTGCGTCGGAGTACCTGCGCGGCGAACTGCCGTATCGCGACATTCTTCCCGCGCACGGGCTGGTCGAGGACGGACTGTTCGATTACGTGATCTTCCGCCTGACCGGCAGAGACAACATCGGGACGCGCGCGAAAGCGAGGGAGGTGGCGGGCACGCTGGTCGCGCCGGCGCTCTATCTGCTGGCGATGGGGATGACCGGGTCTGCCGAGGCGGGCTTCCTCACCGTCCTGCTCAGCTTCATGACCGGCACGTTCCTCGGCCACATTCGTCTGATCGCGCCGGTGCTCACGCTGGCAGCGATCGTCTTCGCGACGCGGCGCAGACGTCCGCGTCTGTTCGCATACGCCGGCTTCGCTTCCGTGATCGCCGGCTTTGTCAGTCTCGATTTTGCGGCGTACACATTCGCGGCCCTGGTCGTGACTGTGCTCCGCTCGCCGCAACGGAGGCAGGCATTGCGCGCGACCGCGATCGGCATTGCAGCGGCGGCCATTCCGAGCGCGATCGCTCTTGCGGCCTTCGGCATCCTCGACGACTTCGTGCGCGGCACGTTCATCGAGACCCTCTCCGCGGGGCCGGCGTACGTGATGAATTTCTTCACCGCGCCGACCGCGATGGCGAAGACAGGCGGCTTCCCCGATGTCTTCGCCGCGCTGCTCGATCGCGAGGTCTTTCCCTACCTCTTCTGGACGCTCGCGGCGGTGTTCGTCGGCGTGATGGTCACGCGTCCGGTATCGCGGCGCATCGAGCCGATGGTGACGGTGGGCATCTGGATCGTCGCCAGCGCGATCTCGTACGCGGAACGCCATCATCTCTACTTCACGATGTTCACGAATCTCGCGATCGTCTTCGCGGCCGTCTGGCTCCTGCGGCATCGACAACGCGCGGCGGCAATGCTGCTGGTCGTCATGGCGATCATCCTCTCCGCGCCGAACACGCATTTCGCGATCATCGGCTGGATGCGCCACACGCGCGGTCCGATCGATCCCGCCTGGATCGAGGTGCGCAACGTCCCCCGCGCCCGCGGTGCGCTGTTCTGGCA
>JALYOB010000443.1 GCA_030857085.1 Acidobacteriota bacterium
GTGTGCGGCGGTGGAAGACTGACAACGGACAACAGCTCAGTCGTGCCGGTTCTCGGTTGTTCAGGCGAACGACAGCCGCGGAGCGGCGTGCGACAACGGGTGTGCGGGCGGCGGAAAACCGACAACCGACAACGCGCGATAGCGCTCCGCGCTATCGCCTCGAGTCTTCCAGTTGCTTGATCCGCGACACGATGTCCCGGTACGTGGAGTTCATGCCGTACACCTCCATGAACGCCTTCTGGGCCTGTTCCGTGTCGCCGACTTCCTGGTAGGCGGAGGCGAGATCGTAGAGGAGGCCGACGTGCTCTTCCTCGGTGATCTCCGGCATCTCCAGCCCTTTGCGGTACCACTTGATCGCGAGCTGCGGCATGCCCTTTTCGAGGAAGCAGAGGCCGAGCATCGACGCGCATTCGACCGCGCGCTTCGGATCTTTCGAGGCGAGCTGGAACTCGCCGATGGCCTCGTCGATGAGACCCATCTCCTTGTACGCGATGCCGAGGTTGTAGTGCGTGTCGTAATCCTCGGAGTCGAGTTGCTGCTCGACGCCCTTCTTGAACTCCTTGAAGATCTCTTCGAGCGACTGCTCCTCTTCCGACAGCGAGATCGCCTCTTCCTCATCCGCCAGCTCCGACTCGAGCTCCGCGGCGAGATCGAAGAAGTTGTCTTCGTCGGCGAAGAGATTCTCTTCCTGCATGAACGACGCGGTCATCGCCGGCGCTTCTGCCACCGGCTCCGGTGACGCCGCGACGGGCGCCATCGGGATCGCGAAATCGTCGTCATCATCCGGAATCGCGGAGAGGAGCTCGTTCTCGATTTCGTCGCGCGAGAGCACGGCCGGACGCGGCGCGGCGGCGGCAGCAGCGGCTGCGTCGATGCGCGCGCGGCGTGCTTCGAGATCGCTGTTGCCGGGGAAGCGGGCGGAGAGCGTTTCGAGCTTGCGGCGCGCTTCGTCGAAGAGCTCCTGCTCAATGTAAAAATCGACTTCGCCGAGCTCCTCGAGCGGCAGTTCTTCGAGCTCGGTCACGCCGCCGCCGAAGAGCGACTCTTCGGCAAACGAGGACGCCGGCTCTTCCGCGAATGCGGCAACCGGCTCCTCCGCAAAGGCGGAGATCGACTCTTCGGCAAATGCGGCAGGCGGCTCTTCCGCAAATGCGGAGATCGTCTCCTCCGCAAAGGCGGATGCGGGTTCGTCGGCGAATGCGGAAGACGGCTCTTCCGCGAATGCAGCGACAGGGTCTTCCGTGAACGCAGCCGCCGGCTCTTCGCCGAACGCCGCCATCGGATCGTCGAACGCGATCGCCGGCTCTTCCTCGAACGTGGGAAGCGGCTCG
This sequence comes from Acidobacteriota bacterium, assembly GCA_030857085.1. Classification (GTDB taxonomy): domain Bacteria; phylum Acidobacteriota; class Thermoanaerobaculia; order Gp7-AA8; family Gp7-AA8; genus QHVT01. Next base: position 1,332 of record JALYOB010000443.1, read on the forward strand.
GGCGCGTCGAAGCTGAACGCGGGCTCCGGCTCGACAAGTTCGAGAACGGGCTCGGGCTCCGGCTCGGGCAGAACGAGCAGCGGTTCTTCCGTGGCGACCGGCTCGACCGGCTCCGGCTCCGCGGGTGTTTCTTCGCCGAACGAGAACTCTTCCGCGGCCGCGAACTCCGCCGCCATCGGCAGCTCTTCGGCGCTCAGAAGCGCGTCGTCGAGCGTGAGGTCTTCGGTGGTCAGCTCACTGCTCGTGAGCTCTTCGACGAACGACTCCGTCTGCGGCTCGGGCGCGAGTTCGAGCACTTCCTCCACCGGCTCTTCGGCCACCAGCTCGGGCTCTTCGAGTCCGAACTCGATGTCCGGCGCGGGAGCATCGAGATCGAAGCTCAACTCTTCGACCGGCTCGTCCGAGAAATCATCGAGCGCGATCGACGGCTCCGGCATTGCGACGGGAGGCGGTGCCGCCGCGCGCGCAGGCGCGGGCTCGAACGCCTGTCCGCGGGAGACGAACTCGTGGCGCACCGCATCGATTGTCGCGTCTTCGCCGGTCTCGCGCAGCAGCACGACGTACGCCTGCGCTGCGGTGCGCGCACCGGCGTTGTCGCCTTCTTCGAGGAGGATGCGGAACAGCCGCTCGTGCGCGGTCATGTTGCGCGGTGCCCGGTCGATCACCGCGCGGAGATGCTCGGCCGCCTTTTCAGCGAGGCCGTATTTGGCGAAGACTTCTGCTTCAGTGAGATGCTCGGTGATGAAGTCGAGATCGTCGCCGCCGCTGCCGTCGTTCGCGAGATCGGCGGCCGCGATTTCCACGGCGGGCATGAGCCGCTGAATCTGCGGAGGCGGCGCCGGACGCGCCGGCTCGGGCGGCATGTCGAGCTCCAGCTCGAGCTCCACCGGCGGCGCCGCGTCGAGATCGAGCGTGAGCGACGGCTCTTCTTCCGCGACGTCGAACGAAGGCGCCGGCTCCTCGATCTCGAGCGCGAGATCCGCGGCCGTTTTGCGCGGCGGCAGCGTGTCGACGCCGCCACCCATCTGCGAGCGGACGAACTGCAGTTTGGTGCGATGCTGCGCGTTCTGCGGCTCGCGCGCGATCAGACGCTCGAGCACTTTCGCAGCATCCTCGAATCTCGTTTTCGCGATGTGCGCCTCGGCGAGGCTGTTCATCGACGCGAGGATGTTCGTTTCTTCATTGAGCCGCGTGTACACCGCGACGAGCCGTTCGAGCGTGCCGGTGTGGCCGGGGTCGACGCGCGTGATGCGATTGAGCATCTCGATCGCCGCGCCGCGTTCGCCGCGTGCGAGCGCGCGTTCGACGAGCGGCGCGACCATCTCCAGCGCGCGATCGGTGTCGTTCTGTCGCAGATACAGATCCGAGAGCGCTTCACGAACGGACGCTTCGTTCGGATCGAACGAGACCGCGCGTTCGAGCGTCGCACGTGCGGCGGACGTGTCGCCGCGGCCCAGCTGAATCTTCCCCAGCATCGCCAGCAGGCGAGGGTTGTCCGCATTCACTTCGAGCGCGGCTTCGACGATCTGCCGCGCGTTCTCGAAGTCTTTCGCTTCGACGAGAGACGTGACGAGCGAGTCGACGAGTTCGGTATTGCGCGGGTCGATCTTCAGCGCTTTGCGGAAGACCTGCTGCGCCTCGTCCAGCATGCCGCGCTTGAGCAGCATCCTGCCGACGCGGTCGTACTCTTTGAGCGCCTCGATGGTCTGATTGTTCTGCGAGTAGAGATCGGCGAGCTTGACGTGAACGTTGATCGACTGCGGGTCGAGCTCGGAGATCTTGCGATAGATGCCGAGGGCGTTGGCGGGCTCGCCGTGCTTGATGTAGTAGTCGGCGAGAACCTGATACTGGCTCTTCGCCTCCATCGCCAGACCCTGTTTTGCGTAGAGGTCGGCGAGTTTCGCGTAGATGTCGAGCTGCGACGGATCGAGCTTGTTGATCTTCTTGTAGATCGCGATCGCTTTGAGGAAGAAGCCGTCGCGCGAATAGTGGCCGGCGATCTTCGAGAAGACCTTCACCGCTTCGTCGTTGCGGTTGATGCGCACCCACAGATCGCCGATGCGATTGAGGGTGTTGACGTCATTCGGGTTGTCTTCGAGTAGCCGCTCGTACTCCTTGATCGCGGGCTCGATCTTGCCCTTGGCGACCAGCTTTTCGGCGCTGGCGATGACTTTATCGCGTTGAACGGCCATCTTCCCCGGTCGTGCCGAACAGCAGCCTCGGCTCCTCCACCCCTTCGAATGACATGCGATGGATCGGGCTGGGGCCGTACAGCTTCAGTGCGGCTTGATGCCCTTCGGTAGCGTATCCCCGATTGTGCTTGAAATCGTAAACGGGGTAACGCTCATGATACGACTCCATCAACAGATCGCGATAGACCTTCGCCACGATCGACGCGGCGGCGATGGAGACGCTGCGGCGATCGCCTTTGATGAGCGGAATCTGCGGCATCTCGAGCGTTTCGAGAGTGACTGCGTCGAGGAGAAGCACGTCGGGACGAACCGAGAGATCTTCGACCGCCTGCTGCATGGCCAGCTTGCTCGCGCGGAGGATGTTGATGCGATCGATGGTCGTCGCTTCGACGACGCCGATCGAGACCGCGCGTGCGCAGGAGAGGATGAGCCGGCAGACCGCGACGCGATCGTCGGGCTCGAGGATCAGCTTCGAGTCTTTGACGCCGAACAGCGTCGGCTCGCAGTCGAGGATGACGCAGGCGGCGACGACGGGGCCGGCGAGACAGCCGCGGCCGACTTCATCCGTTCCGGCAATCGAGCGAAAACCAGAATCGCGAAGCCGGCGCTCGACGGCCGACATTTCGGCCACGCGCGCGAGCTCCGCGAAGAGGGAGTGGTAAAGGCGCTCGGATGGCGGGCGCTTGCGCGCCCGCGTTCGGGTTTGAAGGGGCATCGGACCAGCCTGGGAACAGCCACGGATCGCGCGAGGC
>JALYOB010000444.1 GCA_030857085.1 Acidobacteriota bacterium
GCTCCATGTTCTCCAGCGCGCTCGGGAGAAACACCGGCTCGCGTTCGCCCCAGATGATCATGGTCGGAACGGCGATCGGCTGCTTCACCGACTGCTGCACTTCTTTGCGCGAGCGGCGGATGGCGCGGTAGTAGTTGAGCATCGGCGTGAGGTTGCCGCGCCATTGCTCGAGATAGCGCTCGATCCGCTCGGGGGAGAAGCGCGCCGCGCGCCGCAGGAACTGCCGGCCGAACACGCGCATGGTCAGCTCGGGCAACACGGGCAGCTGAAAGAACAGCTGATACATCACGTTGATCTTCTGCCGCGTGCTCCGCTTCAGCTCGCGTGCGATCGCCGCCGGATGCGGCACGTTGAGGATGACCAGCTTGCGCAGCAGGTCGGGCCGCGTCATCGCCAGCCGCCACGCCACCACCGCGCCCCAGTCATGGCCGACGAGTACGCACGGCGCACCGCCAGACGTCTCGATCAGATCGACCACGTCATCGACGAGCTCCGAGACGCGATACGCATCGATGCCGCGTGGTTTGGGGGATTCGCCGTAGCCGCGGAGGTCGGGGGCGACCGCGCGGAAGCCGGCGCGCGCGAGAGCGGGCAGTTGCCGCTCCCACGAAATCCGGAACTCCGGAAAGCCGTGAAGGAGGACGACGAGTGGCCCGTCGCCCTCCGAGTCGTAATGCAGCTTCACTAGATGTTGCGCGTTGCAGGATCGAGCCCGCCGGGCGTGCCGATAGTGCCCGTCGTGCCGGTCGTGCCGAGGGGAGTGGTGGTGACGGTTTCGACTTCCGTGACCACGAGCGTCGTCGTGCCGGTCTCTTTCTCGCGACGGTTGGCCGCCGCGTAGATCAGACCAGCCACGCCGGCGAGCGCCGCCACGCCTGCCGCGACTTTCGCCGGATTCTCGCGCGCGTAGGTGGTCGCCTTCGTGCTCGAGCCCTTGAGGAAATCGCGGACGGTCGTGAGGTACTCGTCCATGTCGATGTTCTGGAACTGGCCGCGCAGATTTTCCATCCAGTCGCCGCCTTTGTCGTCACTGAGCGCGTGGCCGCACTGCGTGCAGTAGTGCGTCTCGCTGCCGCTGGTCGAGGTCGTGCCGAAATCGCCGCCGACGCTCCCTCCGGAGATCCCGGCACCGGTGAAGCCGCCGCCGCTGATCCCGCCTTCGCTGCCCGACGTCACGCCAAACGCGCCGCCGGTGCTGTTGATGGAGCCGCCCGTGCCGACGTCGGCGCCCATGCCGCCGGACGTGGATCCGCCGCCCATGGAGCCGCTTCCGCCCGTCGAACTGCCGCCGAGGGAGCCCGTGCCGCCGCCGAGCGAGCCGGTCGAGCCGTGGGAGCCGGTCGAGCCTGCGCCAAACGAGCTGCCGCCCGCCGAGCCCGCGCCCTGACCGGTTCCTGCGCCGAGGCCGGAGCCGGTGGACATGCCGCTACCGGTGGACATGCCGCCGCCGGAACTCATGCCCGTACCGGTGCCGCCGGTGCCATAACCCGCGCCGGTCGACGTACTGCCGGAGCCGGTATTGCCGGTCATGCCGGTTTTGGGATCGTTGTTGTCGTTCTCCATTACATCCTCCTTCTTTACTCGTGACTCTCTGGCCGCGCCTCGGCTGGCTCATACGTCCGGCGATGCGTCCCGATGCGCGGGTCCCCCGACTTGTTGGTGAAGCGGTCTTCGTCGTTCCAGCGGTCGTCGGCGACGCCGTACGCGAATTCCTGGTCGTTCGAGTGGTCCGAGCCGTCGCTGCGGAAGCCGGCCTTGCCACCCGTGAACGGCGGGGTGTACGTCCGGTCCAGCACGTCGAGCGGAATGTCGGTCTCGCGACGCGTGCTGCGCGAAACCGGGGCGTTTTCACGAGGCGCCGGTGCCGCTTCATGCATCGCGGGCGTCTCCGGCATTGCCGATTCCGCCACTTCGCGTCCACGGGAGAAGAGTCGTTTCACTGCATTCGCCATGCGCTGCAAGCTACCGAGCGCAAGTGTCTGATCATTGTCTTTGCGTGCCATCCAAGGTTCCTTTCCAGGTGCGATGTCGCACGTCTGCATGTAGTGCAAGGAGAGTGCTGAAATGGACCCGTTTGCGATGTTTCTTTCGACATCCGGCAACCTGCGGATGGAAGGACGTAGCGGCGGCCGGCGCCGGGCATAGACTACCCGGCCATGAAAGCCCGCATCGCAGCGCTCATTCTCCTCGCCGCCGTGCCGCTCGCCGCGCAGATGCGCACGCAGAAGCCGCCGCTCCACGGCGCGCACTGGATGGCCATCACCGGCAAGCCGCTCGCCGCCACCGCCGGCGCGATGATGTTTCAGAAAGGGGGCAACGCGGTCGACTCAGCCGTGGCGATGCTCGCGGCGACCTGCACCATGTGGGACACGCTGTCCTGGGGCGGCGAGACGCAGGCGCTCATTTACAACCCCCATACGAAAAAGGTGATCGGCATCAACGCATTAGGCGTGGCGCCGGCCGGCGCAACGGCGGAGTTCTATAAGTCCAAAGGAATGGTCCAGCCGCCCGAATACGGCCCATTGGCGGCGGTGACGCCGGGCACGCCGGGCGGATTGATGCTCATGCTGGCCGAATACGGCACGCTCTCCCTGCAGGACGTCCTCGCTCCGGCGATTCAGATGGCGGACGGATTTCCCATGGAAGCGCAGCTGGCCAATACCATTGAGCGTCAGAAGTCGTGGCTGAAACAATGGCCGTATTCGCGTGCAGTGATGCTGCCGCACGCCGCTGGCAATACGGCCGTCAATACGCCTGCCGCAGCACAATCGCAATCCCAGTCGATTACGCCTTCACATGACGTGGTGAATACGACTGCGAGTACAAACCAGCGCGAGGCACCGGAGCCGGGCGAAATGTTTCGTCAGCCCGATCTCGCTGCGACTCTGCGGAAACTCGTGGAGGCGGAACAGCAGGCATTGCGCCGCGGACGCTCGCGCAAAGAGGCCATTTACGCGGCATACGATCGTTTCTATAAAGGCGACATCGCTCAGGAGATCGCCCGCGGCACTCAGGAACAGGGCGGCCTCATTACGACCGCCGATCTCGCAAAGTGGCAGGTGCGAGTCGAAGAGCCGGTACAGACGAATTACCGCGGCGTGGACGTTTACAAGCTCAATGTATGGACGCAGGGTCCGTCCATGCTCCAGGCGCTCAATATCCTGGAGAACTTCGACCTCAAGTCGATGGGCTACAACAGCGCCCGCTATATCCATACTGTGTATCAGGCGCTCAATCTCGCGTACGCCGATCGCGACTTCTATTATGGCGACTCGTACTTTCCGCCGGCCGAACCGGTGGCCGGTCTCCTGTCGAAGGAGTACGCCCGCGAGCGTGCAAAGCTGGTCAATCCGGAGCGCAATGACCCGAACATCGGCCCCGGCGACCCCTACCCCTATCAGCGCGAAACGAATCCGTTCGGCGATTTACTGCGCAACTGGATGAAAAACGCGCAGAAGCCGAAAACCTCCGCCGCCGTCGAGCACTACGACGAGTTCTTCCGCCTCGGAACCACCTCCATCGAAGCCGCAGACGAACAGGGTTGGGTGGTTTCCGTGACGCCGAGCGGCGGCTGGGTTCCCGCCGTCATTGCAGGCCGCACCGGCATCGGCCTCAGTCAGCGCGCGCAGAGCTTCGACACCGACCCCGCACAGAATCCGTACAACGTCATCGAGCCCGGCAAACGGCCGCACGTCACATTGACGCCCACACTGGCTATGAAGAACGGCGCGCCGTTTCTCGCCTTTGCCGTACAGGGCGGCGACACACAGGACCAGAATCTTCTGCAGTTTTTCCTCGACGTGGTCGAATTCGGGATGACGCCGCAGGAAGCAACGGAGGCGGCGAACTTCAATACGTTCCAATTACGCAAATGGCTCGGCGCCCGCGAGGCCATTCCGGGACGCATTCTGCTCAATGAACAGACGCCCCCGTGGGTGCGCAGCGATTTACGCCGTATGGGCTACGACCTCACCTTTGAAGAACGGACGTCTGGCCCCATCAATGCGATCCAATTCGATCGCGTGCACGGCACGATGTGGGGCGGGAGTTCGAATCACGGCGAGGATTATGGAATTGCATGGTAGTGGCGAGTAGCGAGTGGCGCGTTGCCAGGGCAGCATCGCCCGGGCGACAAGGCCCGGGCAACTCGCTACACGCCACACGCTACGTCGCTGATGTGTGGCGCGTTGCCAGGGCAGCATCGCCCGGGCGACAAGGCCCTGGCAACTCGCTACACGCCACACGCTACGTCGCTGATGCGAGGCGCGCTACCG
>JALYOB010000445.1 GCA_030857085.1 Acidobacteriota bacterium
ACCTTCCAGAGAATGACCGCGACCACGATGCAGGCGATGGAGATGACGGCGACCGGGTAGATCATCGCCGACTTCACCTGTCCGTTCAGCTTGACCGACTTTTCGATGTAGGTCGCGAGGCGCTGCAGGATGGTGTCGAGAATACCGCCCGCTTCACCGGCGGCGACCATGTTGGTGTAGAGATCGTTGAAGACCTTCGGATGCTTGCGCATGGCGTCGGCGAGGTTCGAGCCCGACTCGACGTCCTGGCGGATCTGGATCAGCGTGCGCTTGAAGACCTTGTGGTCCTGCTGCGAGCCGAGGATCTCGAGACACTGCACGAGCGGCAGACCGGCGTCGATCATGACGGAGAACTGCCGGGTGAAGATGGCGATCGACTGCGGAGGAACGCCGCCGCCGAACTTCGGCAGCGCGATTTCTTTCCCCTTCTCCTTGACCGCCGTGACGACGATCTGCTGACGCCGCATCATGCTGATGACGGCGTCTTTGGAGTCGGCGATGAGCACGCCTGTCTGCGTCTGACCGTTTCTCGCTGTGCCTTTCCACTCGAATGTCGGCATCGTGATCCTCCGTGGGTCTACCCTTCCGCCCGGAAACTACATTATGCCGGCCGCGGCCGCATTGCTGCCGCCGGAGCCGCCTGAGGCAACTGCCCTGCGCCGCGGGAGATCATCTCCTGCAGCTCGTCCGGATTCGACGAGCGCGACAGTGCAGTCTGAAGCGTAATCGCTTTTTTGAAGTACAGCGTCGCCAACGACTGATTGAAAGTCTGCATTCCGTACTTGGCCTGGCCCGTCTGCATCATCGAATAGATCTGATGGACCTTGTCTTCGCGGATGAGGTTGCGAATGGCGGCGTTGGGAACGAGGATTTCCATCGCCATCGCGCGCCCTTTTCCGTTTGCCTTCGGCAGCAGCGACTGGCAGAGGATTCCTTCGAGAACAAAGGAGAGCTGCGCGCGGATCTGCGGCTGCTGGTGCGAGGGGAAGACGTCGACGATACGGTTGATGGTCTGCGCGGCGGAGTTCGTGTGCAGCGTGCCGAAGGTCAAGTGGCCCGTTTCGGCGATCCGCAGCGCGGACTCGATGGTCTCGAGGTCGCGCATCTCACCGATGAGAACGACGTCGGGATCCTGACGCAGCGCGCTTTTGAGCGACGAGGCGAACGAGTGCGTGTCTGCGTGCAGCTCGCGCTGGTTGACGATGCAGCTCTTGTGTTGGTGGAGGAACTCGACCGGATCTTCGATGGTGATGATGTGCTCGTGACGCTCGCGGTTGATCTTGTCGATCATCGCAGCGAGCGTGGTCGACTTGCCCGAGCCGGTGGGACCGGTGACGAGCACGAGGCCGCGCGGCTTGTTGCAGATCTCTTCGACGACCGGCGGCAGTCCGAGCTCTTTGAAGCCGAGGATTTCGTAGGGGATCTGGCGGTAAACGGCCGCGGTGGCGCCGCGCTGGTTGAAGATGTTCGCGCGGAAACGCGCCAGACCTTTGATGCCGAACGAGAGGTCGAGCTCGAGACTCTCTTCGAAGCGATGCTTCTGCGCATCGGTCAGCACCGAATACGCGAGCTGCTTGGTTTCCGGCGCCGAAAGCGGCGGCATGTCGAGCGGCACGAGCTTGCCGTCGATGCGAATCTGCGGAGGCGAGTTGGTCGTGACGTGCAGGTCCGAGCCTCCACGTTCGACCATGGTCTTGAGCAGTTGGTGCAGGGTGACGGCCATTGAACGAGTTCTCCCTAGTCCTGCGTGTGTCGCGAGTACGAATTGAGAATTGAGAATTGAGGATTGAGAATGACGCCGGTCACGTCGCGCTCGTTTTTCTCAATTCTCAATTCTCAATTCCCAATTCTCAATTCGCGTCAGCGCTAAGCCACCGTCTCACGAACCACTTCCTCGACAGTGGTGATGCCTTCCTTGATTTTAACGAGCCCGGAGCGGCGGAGGGTGATCATGCCGTTCTCGATCGCTTTTTTCTTGATGTCGATGGCGGTGCCGCCGGCGAGGATGAGGTCGCGGATGTCGTCGTCGATCTGCATCACTTCGATCAGGCCGACGCGGCCTTTGTAGCCGGTGTTGTTGCACTTGTCGCAGCCGCGGCCTTTGTAGATCGAGAACGATCCGATCTCGTCTTTGCGGTAGCCGAGGTTCGCGATCGCCTGCGGAGTCATGTCGACGGCTTCTTTGCAGTTCGAGCAGATGCGGCGCACGAGGCGCTGCGCGGCGATGAGCTGCGTGGCCGTCGCGACGAGGAACGGCTCGATGCCCATGTTCATCAGACGATTGATCGTCGACGGCGCGTCGTTCGTGTGCAGCGTCGAGAGTACGAGGTGTCCGGTGAGCGCGGCCTTGATCGCAATTTCCGCGGTCTCGAAGTCGCGGATCTCGCCGACGAGGATGATGTTCGGATCCTGACGCAGAAACGAGCGCAGCGTGGCGGCGAAGTTCAGGCCGATCTGCTCTTTCATCTGCACCTGGTTGATGCCCGGGAGGTTGAACTCCACCGGATCTTCCGCGGTCATGATGTTCACTTCGGGCGAGTTGACCTTCGCGAGCGCCGAGTAGAGCGTGTTGGTCTTGCCCGAGCCGGTGGGACCGGTGACGAGCACCATCCCCCACGGCTTGAAGATCGCCTCTTCGAAGCGGGCCAGCGACTCCGGCTCGAAGCCGAGCTTGGTCATGTCGAGGCGGAGGTTGTCCTTGTCGAGAAGACGCATGACGATCTTCTCGCCGAACAGCGTCGGCAGCACGGAGACGCGGAAGTCGAGCTCTTTGTTCTTGTCCTCGAGCTTGATCTTCAGTTTGATTCGGCCGTCCTGCGGAAGACGCTTCTCGGAGATGTCGAGCTTCGAGAGAATCTTCATGCGCGAGGTCATCGCGTCTTTGAGCTTCAGAGGCGGGTTCATGATCTCGTACAGAATCCCGTCGATCCGGAACCGCACCCGGTACTCTTTCTCGTAAGGCTCGATGTGGATGTCGGACGCGCCGCGCTTGATGGCGTCCGTGAGAATGAGGTTGCAGAGCTTCACGACCGGCGCTTCTTCCGCGGAATCCGCGAGCGCGGTGACGTCGAGCTCTTCATCCTCTTCGAGCACCTCCAGGTCCGCGCTCTCCTGCGTCTGAAGGTCTTCCATGACCTTCTTGAGCTCGAGCGAGGAGGTGGTGCCGTAGTAGTTGTCGATCGCCGCCTTGATCCCCAGTTCCGAGGCCACGACCGGCTCGACGTTGTAGCCGGTCATGAACTTGATGTCGTCCATGGCGAAGACGTTCGTCGGATCGGCCATGGCGATGGTGATCGTGGCGCCGGTCTTGTTGACCGGGAGGATGTTGTATTTGCGCGCGACGTCGCCCGGAATCAGGCGAATCACGCTGCCGTCGATTTCGAAGTGCTGGAGGTTGATCGAAGGCACGCCGAACTGCTGGGACAAGCACTCGGTGATGTCTTCCTCGGACACGAATCCGAGCTTGATCAGCGTTTCGCCGAGCTTTCCGCCGGTCTCTTTCTGGACGCGCAGCGCTTCCTTGAGCTGATCCTGGTTGATCAGGCTCGCTTTGGTGAGCAACTCACCGAGACGAACACTCATACTTGCTTTCTAGTGCTCCTGGGACTTTGAGGCGCGGTCGCCGGAGGAAGCCGACTGTTCGGTCGGAGCCGAGTTGGCGAGTTTAGCACCCGTGCACGTAACCGGAGACGGGCGCAAGTTATTTTAGGTGCGTCAACGAGGGAGGGAGGGAGGCTCGATGGAAGTGGCGCCGCTCGTCACGCTCTTCAGCGTCGCGGTCACGCTCCCGAACTTCACTTCGGTGCGAATGCGGACCGGAAGGCGCCGTTCGTCATCCGAGTACCAGATGAAGAGCCGCTCGTCGCGCGGCACTCCGCCGCTCGACATCTGCGGCTCGACGAGGAGGCAGTTGAACGTGCCCGCCGGGGTGACGAGCTTCTCGCGGCGCAGCACGCGCGCGTGAACGGTGTAGAGCTTGAGGTCGGCGTAAAGCGTGAGCTCGTATGACTTGCCCGGCGCGAGGTCGAGCGTGCGGACGTAATAGATGACGGAGATCGGGTCGAGCACCGGCCGCGGCACGAGCACCTTGCGCGTCTGGTAGCGCTTGCGCGTGGCGACGCCGTTTTCGATCGTCGTCACTTCGTCGAGCTGATCGCCACGTTCGTCGAGATGCTTCTCGATGCGCAGCGTCGAAAAGTCGGAACGCGCGACGGTGGTCTGGATCTCGTCGCGCACTTTCAGCCAGCGGCCGACACCGCCGCCCGTTTTTGCG
>JALYOB010000077.1 GCA_030857085.1 Acidobacteriota bacterium
GAGCTCGGCAAGTGGGTCCGTCTCGAAGTGCCCGCGGCCGCGGTCGGCCTCGAGAACAAGACCGTCAGCGGCGCCGCCTTCACGCTCATCGACGGCCAGGCGTGGTTCGATCGCTCGGGCCGCATCCCGCGCGCGAACGTCGCGTTGAACAAGACGGCGAAGCAGTCGACGTCGGATTCGACGAAGCCGGCCGAGGCGGCGTCGAGCGCGGTCGATGGTTCGATGACGAACTACCAGGCCACGAAGAGTGAGGCGCAGCCGTGGTGGGAAGTCGACCTCGGCGCGTCGTATCCGGTCGAGACCATCAGCGTCACCAATCGCAGCGATGCGTTCCAGAGCCGGCTCACCGACTTCTGGGTGCTGGTCTCCGACGAACCGATTGCCTCGACCTCGCTCAATACCGCGAAGACGCAGGCGGGCGTCAGCGCGATGCGTCACGGATTCTCGGGCGGCACACGCTCCGAGTTCGCAGTGAATCGCACCGCGCGTTACGTGCGCGTTCAGCTCGAAGGAACCGACATCCTCAACATGGCCGAGGTGCAGGTGTGGGCGCCGGCGACGCCGAGCCGCGTCAATCTGGCCATTGGCGCGACCGCTTCCCAGTCGTCGACCTCCGCATCGCATGCCTCCGCGATTCAGGCGCTCGACGGCATCCTCAACGACAACTACACCCACACCAACTTCGACGCGCGTGCGTACTGGCAGGCCGACCTCGGCAAGGTGCAGCCGATTTCGACCATCTCCCTCTTCAAGCGCGACCAGTGCTGCTACGAGCGCATGGCGAACTTCTACGTCTTCGTTTCCGACGCGGCGTTCGCATCCACCGATCCGGCGGCCACGCTCGCGCAGGCGGGAGTCAGCGCCTGGTACTACGCCAACGCGCCGGTCGCGCTCGACGTCGCGGTCAACCGCACCGGCCGTTACGTGCGCGTGCAGCTCACCGGCACCAACTATCTCCACCTCGGCGAAGTGCAGGTGTGGGGACAGCAGAACGAGCTCAGACCGATGGCACACCCGGAGGACTCGCCACCCGATCGCTGATCTCCGTCAGCCGATCGTTCGTTGCACCAGCGCAGAAAGCTTCGACGCTTTCTGCGCTGACTGAAGCGAATCGATCCAATTCGTACCACCACAATCGAGAAGGCACTACGTATGTCCATCAAGACGTTCAAGAGAGTTCACGGGTTCACGCTGACCGCGCTGGCGCTGCTGCTCTGGCCCGCGCTCGCGTTCGCGCAAAACACGCCGTTCGTGCGGGAGCTGGTTCCATCCACCGCACCGATCGGCGCGCGGGTCATGGTCACCGGCCGTGGCCTCGCCGATCCGAACGTCTCGGTCGCTTTCGCCGGAACGAGCGCGCCTGCCGTGGTGGTGCAGCGCAACGACCGCTACGTCGAAGTGGTGGTGCCTGCGAATGCGAACAGCGGCAATGTCCGCGTGGGCGTTGGATCGACGCTCGTCAGAGAAGTGGCCTTCACCGTCGCCTCGACGCCGAACTACGTCGTGACCACGCTCGCGGGCGGACCGCGCGCGCAGAATGAGCCGCTCAAGCATCCGTGGGGCGCGGCCGTCGTCCTTCCGCGCGGCGACGTTGCCGTTGCCGACGAACAGCACAACCAGATCAAAGTCATCGCGCCGAACGGCACCGTGAGCGTGCTCGCCGGCTCCGGCAAACAAGGCTTCACGAACGGCAAAGGCACCGCCGCCGAATTCAAGAACCCGCGCGGCATCGCCTTCGACGCGGAGCGCAACGTTCTCTACGTCGCCGACAGCTCGAACCACGCCATTCGCCGCGTGGCGCTCGACGGCACCGTCACCACGATCGCCGGCGACGGCAAGCAGGGCGCGGTCAACGGCACCGGCGCGACTGCGCGCTTCGACACGCCGCATGCGCTGACCGTCGGCTTCGACGGCGCGATCTACGTCGCCGACACGAAGAACTCGCGCATTCGCAAAGTGACCGTGGAAGGGGTCGTGACGACCTTCGCCGGCAGCGGCGATCGCGGCGACAAGATCGTCGACGGCGCATCGCTGACCGCGAGCTTCAACGAGCCGCGCGGCATCGTCGCCGCGGGCCCGGATCGCTTCTACGTTGCGGACACGAAGAACAACGCCATCCGCCGCATCGCCGGCGGCCAGGTCACCACTGTTTTCGCCTCGCCGCGCACCGGCGACGATGACGATCCGCCGCACGTGGCGGACGGCAATCCGAAGGTTCTCAATCGCCCGATCGGCATCGGCATCGACGACGCGGGCGACCTGATCGTCGCCGACTCCGAGAACGATTTCGTGCGCCGCATTTCGCTGCGCAGCGAGCCGGCCACGCTCGTCACCATCGCCGGCACCGGCAAGAACGGCTGGGTCGACGGCGACGCCGCGACCGCGCAGTTCAAAGACCCGGTCGGACTCACCGTCGCCGGCGCCATCTACCTCGGCGACGAAGACAATGATGCGCTTCGCCGCCTGTGCCCTCAGGTGCGCGTGACCGGGTTGTTCGTTCCGAGCGGTGCGCTCGCCGCGGGAACCGAAGTGCGCGTGTTCGGCACCGGCTTCGTCCCCGGCGTCACGATCGTCAAGTTCGGCGACGCGGTCGCGACCGACGTCACCTGGATCAGCGGCACCACGCTCACGGCCAAACTGCCGCAGGCAGTCACCGGCGGCAGCGTCTCCGTCACCATCAGCTCCTGCGGCGGCACCACCGAGCCCGCAAAGTTCGTGGTCGACAACACGCCGCCCGTACTCAAGATCACCAACGGCGGCATCGCGCTCGCCGACGGCTCGGTGTTCCGCCTGCCGGTGACGCCGGTCATCACCGCCGTCGATGACTTCGACGCAGCGCCGTCGATTTCCGCAAAGCTCAATGATCAGACGTTCACGTCCGGTACGACTGTGTCCGCCGACGGCTCGTACATCCTCGCCGCGACGGCCGAAGACTCGGCCGGCAATCGCGCGACGATGACCGTGCAGTTCCGCATCATCTCCAGCGCGCCGAACGTGATCGCGCTCGAGAAGGGGAATCCCTTCCCGGCCGGCTTCCTCTTCAATCGTCCCGTCGAGATCGACCTGCGCATTAATCATCCGCTCGCGACGACGCACGAGGCGCAGATCGACGGCCAGCCGTACACGCTCAAGCAGCAGTACGCAGTCGAAGGAACGCACCAGTTCACCGCCCGCGTCTCTGACTCGCTCGGCAACTCCGCCACCGTCGGTCCGCTCCCGTTTTCGATCGACCTCACCGCGCCGGTGCTGACGTTCACGTCGCATCAGGACAAACAGATCCTCACGCTCAAAGACGCAGTGCTCGTCGGCGGCAGTGATGACGCGGTGAAAGTCACCGTCAACGGTCTCGACGCGGCAGTGGACGCAGCCTCGCGCACGTTCACCATTCCCTACTCGCTGCTGGAAGGGGAGAACACGCTCACCGCCATCGGCACTGACGCCGCGGGCAACAGCGGCAGCGTGAAGATCGCGCTGATCCTCGACACGCGCGCACCCGAAGTGACGGTCGGCGCGACGCCCGCCTGCACGCGCGCGGAGACGCTCGAAGTGCGCGGTACGGTCACCGATCCGAACATCGAGAAGGTGGTCGTGAAGCTCGGCGAGACGAGCGTCGACGCCACGCGCACCGATCGCAGCTGGACCGCGACCCTCAACCTCGGCGGCGAGGGCAGCAAGTCGATCGTCATCGAGGCACACGACAAGCTCGGTCACATCGCCACGCGCCAGATTGCGATCAACGTCGATCGCACTGCGCCCGCGCTCGAGATCACCGAGGGTGGGTCGCCGTTCACGGCGGCCCTGGTGGGGCAGAGCGTCATGCCGTTCATCCGCGCGACAGATGCGGACAACGCGATCACCTTCAGCGCCACCCTCGACGGCAACGCCTTCACCTCCGGCACCGAAGTGAAGAGCGAAGGACAGCACACGCTGAAAGTGACGGCGAAGGATTGCGCGGGCAACGAGACGTCGCGCGAGCACGCCTTCTTCATCGACCTCACGCCGCCGGTCTTCCTCACGTTCGCACCCGCGAGCGGCACGCGCGCCACGCAGATCCCGGCCGCGCTCGACGGCACCGTCAGCGATGACGCGGTCGAAGTGCGCGTCAAGGGCATCAGCGTGCCCGCGGCGAATGGCCGCTTCCGCGTGCCGGACGTCTTCACCGATGGCGTGAACGAGCTCGCGCTCGAAGTGGTCGATCGCGTCGGCCACACCGGCCGCGCGAACTACACCCTCGGCATCCGCACGTCCAAGCCTCTCGTCGACATCATCGAAGGGGGCGAGTCGCTCATCGACGGCACCGTCTACAGCCGCACGGTCACGCCGGTCGTGCGCGTGTTCGAAGAAGGGGTGACGTTCACCGCCACGCTCGACGGCGCGCCGTTCACTTCCGGCACTGCGGTCAGCGCGAACGGCGCGCACACGATCGTCGCCACTGCGAACGACGCAACGTACGGCACGTCGAACAGCACGACGCGTCACTTCACCATCGACCGCACCGGCCCGGTGGTGAAGATCGTCGCGCCTGCGAACGGCGCGAGCATCGACGCGCCGCGCACCGACGTGCGCGTGACCGCGGGCGACGCCGAGTCGGTCAACGTCAACGGCATCAACGCCACCAAGCAGAGCGACAACACGTGGCTCGCTGCGAACGTGCTGCTGGAGATCGGCGAGAACATCCTCACCGCATCCGGCCGCGACTCGCACGGCAACGTCGGCAGCGACAGCGTCACCGTCACGCGCGGCGGCGTTGGTCCGGCGATCGTGCTCACGTTCCCGCCGAACAACTACATCACCAATCGTCCCAAGCTCGATGTGATCGGGCGTGTGCTCCGTCCGTCGTCGTCGGTCGGGGTGACCGTGCCGCCGTCGAGCGCCGTCAGCGCCGTCGTGGATCCCGCGGGCGTCTTCCGCCTCAGCGGCGCCGACCTGCAGGAAGGGGAGTGGACGATCACCGCCGTCGCGACGGAAGGAGGGCAGTCCACCACTGCCTCCACGCGCGTCATCGCCGACTTCACTCCGCCGGTGGTGCGCATCTTCGAGTCGGGCACGGAGCTGCCTGACGGGGCGCACTTTGCGACGCAGGCGGCGCTCACCGCCACCGCCAGAGACAAGGGCGAGCCGATCGCGTTCACGCTCACCATCGACGGCGCCGGTGCCGCTTCGCCCGCCACCGTCAAGACCGCGGGCGCACACGTCGTGGTCGTCACGGCGCGCGATCTCGCGGGCAACGCGACGCGCGTCGAGCGGACGTTCTACGTCGGCAGCGAGGCCGGCGCGGGATGCCGCCTCGAAGGCTTCGATCCCGCGGACGGCTCAACCATCACCGCACAGAAAGTGGAGCTCGTCGGCCGCACCGGCGGCGCCCTCGGCGTGAAGGTCAATGGCATCGTCGCCAAGATCTCCAACGGCTCGTTCTGCGTGAACGTCGAGCTGCCGAAAGAGGGGGCGAACACCGTCAACATCGTCTGCACGGATGCCGACGGCAATCCGACCGGCGATCCGAAGACGATCACCCTCTATCGCGCCACCAACGATCCGAGCGTCACCATCACCTCGCCGGTCGAAGGTCTGGTCACTGCCGACCGCACCATCACCGTCACCGGCACCCTTGGCGACGGCGCGGTCAGCGTCGACCTGAACGGCGCTCCGGCCACGATCACCGGGTCGACGTGGACCGCCA
Organism: Acidobacteriota bacterium; assembly: GCA_030857085.1. GTDB lineage: Bacteria > Acidobacteriota > Thermoanaerobaculia > Gp7-AA8 > Gp7-AA8 > QHVT01. The sequence continues at coordinate 5,681 of JALYOB010000077.1, forward strand.
CCGGCGTCCGCCTGCAGGACGGCATCAACATCCTCTCCGCGCATGCGAAGAATGCGGCCGGCCGCACCGCCACGGCCTCGCGTCGCGTGACGTATCTCGAAGACCTCCCGACCGTCACCATCACCTCGCCGGTGAGCGGTTTCGTCACCGGCGCGTCGCGCGTTCGCGTGACCGGCACCTGGACCAACGTCGTTCCGTCGTCGCTTGCCGTCGAAGGTGTCGCGGCCAGCGTCTCTGCCACCAGCTCCACCGACACCACCGGCACCTTCGTCGCGGAGAACGTGCCCATCGCGCCCGCTGCCAGCACCACCATCCGCATCAGTGGCCGCGATCGCACCGGCCGCGTTGCGCGCGCGGAAGTGGTCGTGAAGAACGTGAGCGGCATGCCGCTCATCAACATCACCTCGCCGGCCGACAACCAGACGTTCGGCGCGAACGCCGGCACGACCTTCCGCGTCAGCGGCAGCTACGACGCGCCGCTCGGCTCGGCCGTCGAAGTGAACGGCGTCCCCGCGACGCTCGACACGACGGCGAAGACGTTCGTGGCCGACGTGCCGTTCTCCACCGCGCCCGGCGGACTCACGCCGGTGATCGCGCGTCTCACGCAGCCGAACGGCACCGACGGCGCGTTCGACACCATCCGCGTCACCAAACTCACCGCCGCACCGAAAGTGCTCGAGACGTTCCCCGCCGCGAATGCGGTCGAAGTCGACGGCGGCGCGATGATCCTCGTCCTCTTCTCGCAGCCGATGGACCGCGCGACCACGCTCGACGCCTTCCAGCTCGTGCCTGCGACCGGCACGCCGGTCAGCGGCGTGAAGTACCTCGACAAAGACGTTCTCACGTTCGCGCCGTCCGCGGCTCTGACGCCGGGCGAGCGCTACACGATCAAGGTCGCGGCGGCGGCGACGAACCTCGCCGGCGACGCGCTCGAAGCGGCGGTGGCGAACAGCTTCTACGTCACCACCACCGCGCCCGGCACCATTCCGACGCTCACCGTCGCCTCGGGTCGCATCTGCGCGCGCACGATCAGCGTCACCGGCACCGCGCCCGCCGGCACGCGCATCCGCCTCGACTACGGCACGATCTACTTCACCACCACGAGCGCTGCGAACGGCACGTTCAAATACGACGTTCCGCTCTCCGGTCAGCAGGGCTTCCAGATCATCCGCGTCCGCAGCGTCGGCGCCGACGGCTCGTTCTCGCCCGCGGCAGAGCTGAAGCTCAACGTCGACTGCAACGGACCGCACGTCGTCACTGCCGCGTATGACCGCGCGAAGAACCAGCTGACGGTGCTCTTCTCGCGCGACGTCAAGGCGTCGACGCTCACCACCGGCGCCACCGGCTCGCTGCGCCTCACCGTCAGCGGCGACGATCACAACGTCGGCGGTACGGTTGCGGTCTCCGGCTCCACCGCCACCATCACTCCCGCCGAGAACCTCGGCCAGAGCACCTTCACGCTCGTCGTCACGCGCGACGTCGAAGACCTGCAGGGACAGAAGCTCGAGAGCGTTCACACGCAGCTCTTCGAATTCGGCTCGGGCGAGACGCTGCAGCCGGGCTACGGCCTTCTCAGCGGCGAGGTCTACGACGCCACCACCGGCCGTCCGCTCGCGGGCGCCGAGATCACGATCGAGGCGCCGAGCGCCGCGTTCGCGCGCGGGCCGCGCGTCGCCTCCAACGCCGCCACGCAGGCGGTCACCATGACCACCGACGCGCAGGGGCGCTACAGCAAGTCGTTCCCCGAGGGGGCGCACACGATTCGCGCTTCCGCAAACGGCTACACCACGGCGTGGAGACAGATCATCGTTCCCGCCGGCGCGGGCGTGATTCCGATCGACATCCGCCTCACGCGCCGCGGCGCGACCGCGAACGTCACCACCGGCGCGACCACGCTCACGCACGGCGGCGAAAACGCCGTCACGCGCAAAGCCGAACTGCAGCTTCCCGCGGGCGCCGTCACCAGCGGCGTCGCGGTCACGCTCACCTCCACCGGCTCGCAGTCGCTGGCGGGCCTCCTGCCGCTCGGCTGGTCGCCGCTCGCCGCCGCCGAGATCAGCACCAGCGCCGCCACGCTCGGCGCTGCGAAGCTCACCTTCGACGTCCCCGAGACGGAGATCCGCAACGCCTCGCAGCTGCTCACCGCCGTCCGCTATGACGAGCTGCGCGATGAATGGCACGTCGTCACGCCGGTGGTCAACATCTTGACCAATAAGGCCACGTTCGACGTCGCCGCGCCCGGCGCGTACGCGCTCGTTTACGGCGACAAGGCTCCGCGCAACACGCCGCCGCAGGCGATCGCCGGCGCAGCCCTGCGTCCTGCAGTCGATCCGTGCGTCAACGGCGCCTGCCCCGACATGGTCGCGAAGAGCTTCCCGCTCTCGCCGGCAGTGGTCCTCCCGAACGGCAGCACCGTCGCCACGCTCAACATCGACGCGAGCGAGAAGCACCTCTTCCCCAGCGGCACCGCAGTCCAGGCGTACATCGACGAAGACCTCCGCCTCTCGGATGGCGGACGCGAGTCCGTCCCGCCGTTCGCGACCGACCTCCTTCTCTATCGCGACCTCGCCGGCAACGTCGCCAGCGCCGTGTTCAACCTCGCGCCGAGCCCCCGTGCGGCCGAGGTGCCGCTGCAGGTCGGCTTCGACAACATCCGTGTGCTGCCGTACCCCGGCCGCCTCGATCGCGGCGCGCTCGTCGGCCCCGAGGGGGGACGTGTGCCTGCCGACGACAAGGTGGCGGTCGAGATTCCGACCGGCGCCACCGGCGTCGAGCTCCGCGCCACCGCAAGCTCGATCGCCGACGCAGCGAACCTCGGCCCGATCGCCGGCTACACCATCGTCGGCGGACTCCAGCTCACGCTGCAGCATGTCGAGGCGCCGCCCACCGGCGACGAAGCCTCGCTCATCGCGCCGGTCGAGCTCTCGATCCCCGCGCGGGCCACGTTCACCATCGACGGCGCACAGCTGCCGCAGAACCCGCAGCTGATCCTCGTCCAGGTCATCGACCAGACCTCGTTCGGCAATCGCCTCTTCCGCCTCGCCGCGGAGATGACGCAGCTCGACACGAGCCGCTGGACGACGAAGAGCATCGACCGCAATCGTCTGCCGGTCGACGGCATCCTCACCGAGGGGCGCTACCTGCTGCTTGCGGCGCAGGCGCCGATCGCGTTCGCGAAAGGCATCGTGCGCACCGGCGCCGGAGCCGCGACTGCGAACGCGCGCGTTCTCACGCCCACGCTCGGCGTCGCCGATCTGAGCCGCCTCACCGGCATCTTCAACGTCCCCGTTCCCGCTGCGCCGGCCGCGCCGTTCTCGCTCGTGCCGCGTGCGGCAGGAGTGGGGGATGGCGTGACGTACACCCATCCCTCCGAACCGGCGGCAGGGGAGGTGGTGAACGTCGCCGACCTGCCGGTCGTCGCGCAGCCGCCGCGCGTCGCCTCGACCAACCCAGCCAATGGCGCGAAAGACGTCGCCCTCTCGACCGCGATCGAAGTGCAGTTCGAGCCCGGCATCGAGACCGCGTCCGTCGACGCGAGCTCCATCACCCTCTACGACAGCGCGACCAACCGCGCCGTGGCCGGACGCGTGAGCGCCATCGGCTCGCTCGGCATCCGCTTCACGCTGCCTGCGGGCGAGACGCTCCGCGCCGGCACCGAATACGTTGCCACCGTCGCGCCGACCGTGCGCGGCACCAGCGGCACGCCGCTCGCCGCGGCGTACGCGTTCCGCTTCACCACCGTCGCCGCACTTTCCAACGGCGAGATGAACGCGAGCCTCATCCGCATCAGCGTTCCCGATGCGAACGGCGTCAGCGTCATCACCGGCGCTCCCGGTGCGCTCCCCACCGGCTGGATTGCGATTCCGGTTCGCCGCGATCGCGACTTCGTCACGCGCTACACCGCGACCGCCGGCGCCGACAAGAGCTTCTCGCTCACCATCGGCACCGACCCGCGCGATCGCATCGCCCTTTCCGACGCCATCGACCTGCGCGTCCTCAACAACAACGGCGCGCTCGCGGCGATGATCCCGCTCACGCCGTTCGTGATCGAGCCGGGCCGCGCGTTCTACGCCTCGCCGCGCACTGCAGTCACCTTCCAGTCGAAGGAAGGGGTGACCGTCACCGTTCCCGCGGGCGCATTCGCCACCGCCACCCGCATCGACGTTCTTCCCGCGACCACCGCCGACTTTGCGGCCGTCCCGGCGTTCGCGACGGAGCTCGACTTTGCCGCCGGCGTCACCCTCTCCTTCGAAGGACGTGCACTCAAGCCGCTCGAGATCACGCTCCCGAACCCAAGCGGCAGCACGCGGCCCCGCTTCCTCGGCATCCTCGGCCAGTCCACCCGCGGACCGCGCGTCATGGCCGTCGACATGCTGTACGCGGTGAACGGCACGCTCACCACCGTCCGCCCGCCCCGCACCAGCGCCACCGCGGCGATGCGCCTCGGCACCAACGCCACCGCGCCGACCGGCATCACCGATCCGCAGCAGCTCCTGCAGCGCGTGGTCGATCCCGGCAGCTACGCCGCGCTCGACCTCAAGCCGCCCGCGGGCGTCAGCGCGCTGGCCGACCAGCCCAACTTCCTCTGGGCGCTGCTCGACATGTCGTGGCAGGAAGCGGAAGAGCTCTTCTTCCAGCAGAACCAGTCGCTGTTCGTCGGCAGCACGTATACGACCGAGGCGCGGGGCCGCCTCGCGATTGCGGTGCCGGCGAATACCAAATTCACCATCACCGGCGTCAGCACCGCCACCTCGCTGACCACCTTCGAGCAGACCTACAACGCGCTGCCGGTCGGCGACCCCGGCGTCGGCGTCGTTCTCAATGTTCCCAATGAAGACTTCAACGGCCCGCACCCGGTGTTCGGCACTCCGTTCCGCGTCGAGCTGGCGGAAGCGCCGCCGGTCGACGTCGAAGTCGAGTCCATCCGCGGCATCAAGCTGAAGCTCGGCAGCAACCAGGCGCTCACCATCACCGGATCCACGCTCCCGACGAGCACGAAGGTCAGTGTGCTCAACGTGCAGAGCGGCGAGTTCGTCGGACCGGTCAGTCTCCCGGCGACGCTGCAGAACACCAAAGTCGGCGACCGCATCGTGGTGACCATCGACGAGAAAAACGTCGATCCCTCCACTCCCGTCTCCGTCGTCTTCAACGAAGCCATCGACGTCGGCGGCGCCACCGATGCCGATGAAGTGAGCGACTACCTCAAACAGCACATGACGCTCAAGCAGCTGCCGGCGGCGACGACCACCTCATCGCCGATCGACCTGCTCACGCATGCGAAGCTCCGCCTCGATTCGGGCGGCCGCCGCGTCACCCTGCTCCTTGGCGCGCCGCTCGCGCGCGGTGCGGAGTTCGAGCTCACGCTGAAGCGCGAGATCACCGATCGCTCCAACAACAACCTCGGCCTCGGACAGGCAGGGGAGCGTGACTCGAGCGGCGGCGTCAGCCCGGTCGGTCAGCCGCACGACATCACCCTCCGCTTCTCCACCCGCTCGCCCGCCGGGAAGCTCGGCGCCTTCAACCTCCGCCAGAAACCTGGCGCCGAGTTCGGCCAGATTCGCGAGCTCGCGCAGTTCGAGAACCTTCTGTTCGTCACCGCGCTCGACGGCGGCATCCTCGCGTACGATCTCTCCGATCCCGCGGCGATGAACGACACCGGCTCCGCGCCGCCGAAGCCGATCTCGATCGCGCCGGGCCGCGACAGCGCCACCTACAACCCCGTCACCGAATACTGGACCCTCCAGGTCGACCGCCACGGCCGCATCATCACCGCCGGCACGACCAACATGTACGGCGTGCTGCGCAC
>JALYOB010000446.1 GCA_030857085.1 Acidobacteriota bacterium
ATCTCGTGCAGTTCACGGAGATGCACGAGATCGCGCCGGTGATCGCACATGAATTCGCATTCGAAGAGATGGCGGATGCGCATCGAATGCGGGAGGAGAAGCGGAACATCGGCAAAGTCATAGTGAGGCTTTGACGCACGCTTCGTGAGAAGCCCTCAATCGAGCGTCACTTCCGCTTGCCCGGAATGTGCCTTCCCTTCTGATGCAGAGTCGCGCCCGTTGCGCGGCCGTTTTCGATCGCGAACGTCAACCGAATGTCCGAATCGGCACTGGAGACGAATTCATGATTTCCCTGATGGAGCAGCCGCATCGAGCGCTGTCCCGTCGCCTGCGCGTGTAGTTCGTTCCCTTCGCCGTAGACGCGGATGTCGAGCGTGCGGCCGGTCAGCTCGAACGTATACGTCCCCTCGTACATGGCAATCGCTTTCGCATCGAGCGGCAGTTCCTTGAATTCCACGCCGAGCACTACCCGCGCAATTGCCTCTTCAATCTCGCTCGCTTTCTCCCGCCCCACAGTCGCCGAATTCGTCAATACGGCGATCGTCCATCCGTCGTCCGGATAATGCGTGAGATACGTTCCGCCGGGGCGCGTGCCGCCGTGAAACACCTTCCGGTGACCTTCCAGCACGTCCAGCTTCAATCCGTATCCATAAGGCGCCTTTTCGCCGCTCGCGACTACGAACGGCGAAGTCATGAGGCGCAGCGATTCCGGCGAGACGGCCTTTCCACTGTGCAGAAGATTCGTCCAGCGAATGAGATCGTTCGCATCGGAACAGAGACCGCCGGCGCCGCCGAAGACGTCGACGTTCACGAAGCGGACATTGGTCAGCGTCCCATTGTCGTATTCGTATCCCTGCGCACGGTTCGGCACAATGCGCCGGAGACCACAGTAGACGGTTTCCCTGAGGCCGAGGGGCTGCAGCAGATCGCGTTCGATTGCCTGCGCATACGGCACGCCTGCGACTTTCGCGATGATCTCGCCGAGGAGGTAATAGCCGAGATTGTTGTACTCGTGCTTCTCGCCCGGTTTCGCATCGAACGGCTGATTCCCCCATAACTCGATCATCATGGGATAGGTGACGTCGAGCCGCATCCATTGCGGGCTTTTCTCATGGCGCCAGCCGTAATCCTTCATGCCCGACGTATGCGTGAGGAGGTGCCGGATCGTGACGACGTTTCCCTGCAGCGGAAAATCGGGGAGGTATTTGCTGATCGGATCGTCGAGCGCGATCTTTCCCGCTTCGACGAGCCGCATGATCAATGCAGCCGTGAACTGTTTACTGACCGACGTCAGCGCATAGACAGTGTCCGGCGTCGCGGCAACGTTCAACTCCACGTTCGCCTTGCCGTAGCCGCGCGTGAAGACGATTTCGCCGTTCTGTGCGACCGCGATGGTGATGCCCGGAACGGCGCCCGTTGCGAGCTGTTTACGAGCCGCGGCGTCGGCAACCGCTTCAATGCGTTTGACGTCGATCGGCGCAGCGGCGGCCGCCCGGCAAAGGAAGAGGAGCAGCGCGGAAAAGATCAGCTTTTTCATGTCCGGGGATACGCAGGAGGCACGCGTCTGGTGGACAGCGTTTATTTCGCACGCGCTGTCTACCTTTTCCTCTGCGCGACGTTTCACCCGGCAGACGGAGAGAAAACCATGAGCTTTACCGCACGAATCGCACTCATTCTCATGCTCGCGACGCCGCTCGCCGCGCAGGAGACGACCACCAGCAGCACGAGCACCGCCCCCGCCGCAACGGCGACCACTGCCACGACGACCGCCGAAACGACCGCAGCGCCCGACCCGCTCTCGAGCCACGAGCTGCGCGAAAAATTCGAGGCAGTCGTTCGTCAGAACCCGCCCGAGCTCGGGACGATCCTCAGTCTCGATCCGACGCTCCTCGCCGACGAAGCCTTCCTCGCGCGCTATCCGGAGCTGGCCCGCTTCGTCGCCGCGCATCCCGAGGTGCGCCATCACCCGAACTTTTATCTCGCGAACTATCAGCTGCCGAGCGCGCGGTCGCAGGAGCTCAACGCGCATCTCGAACCACTGTTCGCATTCGGCGGATTTCTTCTGTTTGCATTCGCACTGTCGTGGGTCGTGCGCACTGTGCTCGATCATCGGCGCTGGAGTCGCCTCTCGCGCCGGCAGGCGGAGGTGCATGGACGAATTCTCGAACGCTTTGGAACGAGCGCGGAGCTCCTCGAATACATCAAAACGCCCGCAGGCGCGAAGTTCCTCGAAGGCGCGCCGATTCCGCTGCACGACCTCGAATCGCAGAACGCGCCGGTCGCGCGCGTGATCCGCTCTGTACAGATCGGCATTGTGATCACGCTCGCCGCGTTCGGGCTCCTCATCGTCGGCGCCGTACTGGCCAAAGAAATCGGTCAGGGGATGTTCGGCATCGGCGTGATCGCGCTCTGCATCGGCCTCGGATTCATCGCGTCTGCCGGCGTATCGCTCCTCCTCTCCCGCCGCCTCGGCGTGCTGCAATCGCAACATTCCGATGACGCGCGCGACGGCAACGCCCACGATCCGGGACTCGTGCGATGATCGACAGCATGAGCCTCGCCTTCGCGATTCACGACTCGGCGCCAGCGTCGAGTCGTGAACGTGAAAATGCCCACCTCCTGATGAATGAGGAAGAGTTCCGCGCGTTCTATGAACGGACCGCGCGGCCATTGTGGGCGTACCTCTCTCGCATCGCTCGCGACCGCCACGAAGCGGAGGACGTGCTGCAGGAGGCGTATTACCGCTTCTATCGCGCCGGCTCGACGTACGAGGATGAAGCGCATCGCCGCAATGCACTGTTTCGCATCGCCACGAACATCGTTCGCGACCATGCGCGCCGCGCAAAACGTCACGATGATGTGCCGCTCGAATCAGACGAATCGACGGCGGCGGCGCTGCCGGTGAGCTCCGCCCCCGCGCCCGCGCGCCAGGCGGAAATTCGCACCGATCTCGGGCGGGCAATGAACAAGCTCGAGCCGCTGCAGCGTGAGATGTTGTGGCTGGCGTACGCACAAGGGGCGTCGCACGAAGAAATCGCGGAGATCCTCGGCCTGCGTACGATCAGCATCAAGACGCTGCTCATGCGCGCGCGGCGCAAGCTCGCAGGCCTTCTGACCAGCGGCGCGCATTCCGCATCGGAGGTGAAGCGATGACGACGGAACGCTGCCCCCGCGAAAACGAACTGCTCGACGCGCTCGAACGCCGCTTCGTCGGCGCGGAGCTCACGTCGCACATCGAAGGCTGCAATGCGTGTCATGAACTGCACATCGTCGCCGGCGCATTGCTCGACGATCGCGCCATGGCAATGCTCGAAGCGCCGCTGCCGTCTGCCGGAACGATGTGGTGGCGCATGCAACTGCGCAGACGCCACGACGCACAACTCGCCGCCCGCCGTTCGCTGCTCATCGGCCAGGCCGCGACCGTGTTCATCGCCCTGACCCTCCTCATCGCCATCTTCGGAACCGGCCTCGCCGAAGGCGTGCGCAACGCCGTCGGCGCCGTCCGCATGAGCACTCCGCTCTTGATCGTCGCCGCCATGTGGCTGCTCGGTGCGCCAATCGCAGGATGGGTGGCGATCAGGTCGAAGTAGTTGTCGGTTGGTGTCGGTTGTCGGTTGTCGGTTGTCGGTTCAGCGTTGTCCGTTGTCCGTTGTCCGTTCAAGGTGCAGGGCAACCGACAACCGACAACCGATAACCGATAACCGATAACCACCAACCACCACCCCCCTCACCCCGCCACCCCAATCCTCCTCATCGCCGCCGCAAACCTCTCCCGATCGGGCAATGCATCGAACCGGCGATCGAGATGCAATTCGGACAGGCGTACGCCGCGCTGTTCGATGGCCTCGTCGAGGGCGGCGAATGCCTCGTCATATTCGCCGAGGCCGATGTGGGCGACGGCGAAGAACAGGGGCGGCACATAGCGCGAGGGCACTTCGCTGCGCAGCACCGTCAGCCGTTCGCGCGCCTCATCGATGCGGCCGTTGCGCGCGAGCGCGTGAATCGCCGCGGGATAGGACTCGAGCTTCACCGGCGCGAGCTCGTTCGCGTGGTCGAACGACGCGATCGCCTCGTCGAGCCGCCCCGCCTGTTCGAGCGCGAGGCCGCGGTAGTGATGCACCGGCACGAACGAAGGCTGCAGTTCGACCACCTCGTCATAGATGCGCAGTGCATCGCTGAGCCGGCCCTCGTACACGTCGACGAACGCCACGGCCGTGGCGAAGATCGGCGCGAGCGGGTCGAGATCGCGAGCGCGCACGAGCGACTC
>JALYOB010000447.1 GCA_030857085.1 Acidobacteriota bacterium
CCTCAACATCCTCCGTCTCCCCTCGCCCCGCTTGCGGGGAGAGGGTGGCGCGCAGCGCCGGGTGAGGGGCCGCGCTGCGCAGCAGCATCGTCACCGCAAACAACACCAGCACGATCGACGGCACGTCACTGAACGCGCCGCCGCCGAAAAACCAGACGTTCGGCAAGAACGCGAAGAGCGCGCCGGCGATCACCGAAAGCGTGAAGCGAAAGCGAAGCTGCCGCGCGAACAGATAGACCGCCGGAAAGACGAGCATCCCCGCGAGGACGTTGATCGCTTGCAGCGCGCGAAAATCGGGAACGCCGGCGAGCTGCAGCAGCTTCGCCGCCGCGATGTAGACCGGAAAGCCGGGGGGATGGGGATGATGGAGGGTGATGTCGTAGTCGCGGAGGCCGAGGACGAAGAGCGCTTCGTCCCAGTCCCAGAGCGAGCGTGCGAGGGCGAGAAAACGGGACGCGGCGCAGACGGCGGCCACACCGATGAGGATCGCCCGCTCGCGCGACGTCAGCGTTTCGGGCATCGGGACCTCGGGGCGGTCGTCATCAGCGCGCGGATTGTACTCAGGCCGGACCCCACGACAGCGCCTCGAGGCGAATCGCGGCCGCGGGACTGACGCGCAGTTCGAGCTTCGCGGGACCGTGCGCCTGCACTTCGTAATCACGATTGAGGAAGGTCTGGCCGGTGAGCGGGATGCGTTCGAGCTCGCGGCCGTCGAGGGTGATTGTGAGCGTGCCCCGCGCGTCTGCCGGTGGATGCAGATCGAGGCGAAGCAACGTCGCGCCACTGCGCGACGGCAAGGTGACGATGCCGCGATCATGCGTCACGCGCTCGGCGTTGAATCCACTGTCGAACTGCGGAAGATCAGTGACACGGCGCAAGGCGACATCGAAGTATTGGCGTCGTGCGAACGTCCAGAGCGGGCCGTAATTGCCGCGCTTCTGCGTGACGTCCGCGAGGAGCCACGGCTCCCCTTTCCAACGCACCGGCAACGCGCGCGCATCGATCACCCGTTCGTATGCGACGTGCGGGAGGTAGTAGTCGATGAATGCGGTCATCGAATGACCGACGAACAATGACCGTGGCTGCGCGCGGCGCACGCGTTCGATCGCCGCGATGGGCGGTGAGAGTTGCGTGCGGACGTCGTTGAGCAGCGGCAGAGTCCAGATCGCGAGCAGCAACACGACGAATGCGGTGACGATGGCGCTGAATCGTCGCGCGATGAACACGATGCCGCTGGCCGCGAACATCGCCAGCATCGGCGCGTACCCGATCGCGTAACGCGCGACCTGGAAGCGATCGAGCATGAGCCAGGCGAAGATTGCGAAAGGACCGAACGTCGCCGCCGCGAGCATTGCTGCTTTGTTGCGCGAGGCGGTTCCGGCGACGACGAAGAGCGAGAGCAGCACGCTCAGATGTGACGGTCCGTACGGCTTGAAGAAGAAGCGCTCGATGAGGCTCACGAGCGACGGCCGATCGGGACTGAGGAACGAGTCGTTGTGCATCACGTACTGCTGCTGCATCGCGAACGCCGTGCGGAAGCGTTCCGTGGATCCAGTTGCGTGCATCGCGAGGCCGTAGGTGGTTGCGATGACGGTCGCGCCGATGAGCATCGCGATGATCGTTTCGCTGACGCGACGCTTGCGCATCGCGAGGATTGCGGGAGCGAAGCCGACGAGCAGGTTCTGCGGACGCATGCCGACCGCGCAGCCGAGCACCATTGCGCCGAGGAAGAACGCGTTGCGATTTTCGCGACCGCACAGGAGCAGCGTCGCGGCGCATGTCACGACGACGAGCGAGGGCACGTCGCTCAGCGCGGTGCCGCCGTAAAACCAGAGTGGCGGAAAGAAGCAGCACAGCACTGCGGTCACAAACGGCAGTACCTCGGTACCTCGGAGCACCTCGGAGTACCTCGGAGTGGCTCCCCCTCCCCGAGGAACTCCGAGGAACTCCGAGGAACCCGAGGAACTCAGCGTCCGCGCAAAAAAGAACACCGCCGGAAACACCAGCATCGCCGCAAGCACATTCACCACCTGCAGCGCGCGAAAATCGCTCGAGGTCACGAAGCTGGCGAGTTTGCCGAGGGCGATGAACAGCGGGAAGCCGGGAGGATGGGGATGGTGCTGCGCGACGTCGTAGTCGCGCAGCGCGAACATGAAGAGCACTTCGTCCCAGTCCCGCGGCGAGCGCGCGATCGCGACGAGGCGCGTGGCCCCGCAGAACGCGGCCAGACTCCAGAACGCGAGCCGCTCGTGCCGCGTCACGCGCGGACGTACGTCTGATAGAACTTTCCGTCGCGATCGGCGAGACGTTTGAGCGGCTCGTTCGGACGGAAGCGCGGCCCGACCGACGACAGCGCATCGAGACGGGAGACGACGTACGGCAATCCGAGGGAGTCGGCGTAGCGCAGCAGGCCGCCGCGGAACGGCGGGAAGCCGGTGCCCATGATCATCGCCAGATCGAGCTCCCCTGCTGAGGCGACGATCTTCTCGTCAAGAATCAGGGAGGCCTCGTTGATCATCGAGAGGAGCATCCGCTCGACGACCACTTTTTCGTCAGCTGGATGCGGCGTCTTGATGCCGAGCACTTTGTAAACCGCCGGATCGGGACCCTGCCGCTTGCCGCCTTCGTACCGATACAAGCCTTTGCCGTTTTTCTTGCCGTGGCGGCCGTCGGCGTAAAGCTTCTCGACCACGCCCGATTTTTCCATCCGCGCGCCGAACGCCTCGGTGAGAATGCCGGCCACTTTTGCGGCGACGTCGATGCCCACTTCGTCGAGAAGAGCCATCGGTCCCATCGGCATCCCGAAGTCGACCATCGCCTTGTCGAGCGAGTCGATCGAGTTCCCTTCTTCCAGCAGGAACGCCGACTCGTTCATATACGGGCCGAGGATGCGATTGACGACAAAGCCGGGACCGTCGTTGCAGTAGACGACGGTCTTGCCGAGCTTGCGCGCGAGTGCGGCGGTCGTGACCATCGCGGCATCGGAGGTCTTCTCTCCGCGGATGATCTCGACGAGCGGCATGCGATCGACCGGATTGAAAAAGTGCATCCCGACGACGTTTTCCGGATGCTGCGCCTGCGCCGCAATCTGCGTGATCGGAATGGTGGAAGTGTTGGTGGCGAAGATCGCTCCCGGCTTCGCGAGCCCTTCGAATTCGGCGAGCACCTGCCGCTTGATGTTGACGTTCTCGACGACCGCTTCGATCACCACGTCGGCGCGCGAGAAGCCGCTCCAGTCGGTGGTGCCGGTGATGCGCGCGAGCTTGCGCGCCATCTCGCCGCGGGTCATCCGGCGGCGATCGACTTTCTTCTTCCACACTTTCGCCGCGGCCTTCATGCCGCCGCCGATCGCCTTCATGGCGATGTCGCGCATGCGCACTTCGGCGTCGGTTTTGTCGGCCACGATCTGGGCGATGCCGCCGCCCATCACGCCCGCGCCCAGCACGCCTACGTACGAGACGTCTTTCGCTTTGGCGCTGACCGGATCCTTCTTCGCGTCTTCCATCAGAAAGAAGAGGCGGACGAGGTTCTGCGCGACTTCGTTGTTGACCAGCGCCGCCGCTTCTTCCGCCTCGCGCTGCATGCCGCGCTCAACGCCGGCGGACATCGCGTAACTCATCACGTCGATGGCTTTCAGAGGCGCCGGATAGTTGCCGTGCGTCTGCGCGAGCACCGCTTTGCGCGCCTTGCCGAAGATCACGTTGCGGGCGAGCGGATTCCCCTCGACGTAGAACTTTGCGCGCCCTTTGACATTGCGCTTGCCGCGGTCTGCGAATTTTTTCGCAACCTGCACGACGATGCCGCTTTCGACGACGTCATCGACGAGACCCGCTTTTTTGGCCCGTTTTCCGTCGAGCGTCTTGCCGTTGAGGATGATGTCGAGCGCGCCGGGGAGGCCGATGAGGCGCGGCAATTTGCTCGTGCCGCCCCACGCCGGGAAGATGCCCAGCTTCACTTCGGGCAATCCGATCTGCGCGCGCGGCGAGTCGGACATGACGCGCCAGTCGCAGCTGATGGCCATCTCACAGCCGCCGCCGAGACATGCGCCGTCGATTGCCGCGACGGTGACCTGCGGCAGTTTCGCGAGCTTCGTGAAGACCTGCTGTCCGAGGGTCACGTACGCCTTCGCCCCTTCGATGCCGGTGACGGTCGTGAACTCGCTCACGTCTGCGCCGGCGATGAAGATGCCCGGTTTGCGAGAGGCGAAAATCACTTTCTTCAGTTCGGCCGACGCGGCGATTTCATCGAGCAGATTCGAGAGCT
>JALYOB010000448.1 GCA_030857085.1 Acidobacteriota bacterium
AACTCCGAGGAACCGAGGAACTCAACTGCTCACGTCGATATAAACCGTCTTCCACTCCGTGTAATGGTCGAGTGCCTGGAGGCCGAGCTCGCGCCCGAGGCCGCTGCGTTTGACGCCGCCGAAGGGGCCTTCGATGTGGACGCTGCTGCCGGAGTTAATGGAGAGATTGCCGGTCTGCACCGCGCGTGCGACGCGCATCGCGCGGCCGATGTCGCGCGTCCAGATCGAGCCGGAGAGGCCGTACAGCGAATCGTTCGCCATCTCCACCGCCTGCTCTTCGTCGACGAACGGCATCACTGCCACGACCGGTCCGAAGATCTCTTCGCGCACGATCTTCATCTCCGGCTTTGCGTCGAGAAAAACCGTCGGCGCGAGATAGGTGCCGTTCTCCGGATAGCTCTCGTGATCGCCGCCGCACGCGAGCGTTGCTCCTTCGCCGCGGCCGGCGTCGATGTACTGCATCACGCGATCGCGATGAGCGGCGGTGACGAGCGGACCCATCTCCGTTTCGTCTGCCAGCGGATCGCCGACTTTGATTTTGTTGAAAGCGTCGACGACCGCTTTGGAGAAGCGGTCATAGATCGATTGCTGCACGAGAATGCGGCTGCGCGCGCAGCAGTCCTGTCCCGCGTTGCCGAGCGCGCTCGACGCGGCCGATGCAACGGCGCGATCGAAGTCGCAGTCTTCGAACACGAGATTCGCCGACTTGCCGCCCAGCTCGAGCGACACGCGCTTGATGTCGGCCGCGGCGAGGCGCATGACGTTCATCCCCACTTCCGTCGATCCGGTGAACGCCACTTTGCGCACCGCCGGATGCCGGATGATCGCTTCGCCGACCACCGAGCCGGAGCCGGGAATGACGGTGAAGACTCCTTCCGGAATGCCTGCCTCGCGGACGAGCTCCGCCAGGCGCATGGCCGTGAGCGGGGTCTGCTCGGCCGGCTTCAGTACGACCGTGTTGCCCATCGCCAGTGCAGGCGCGGACTTCCAGGCCGTGATGGCGATGGGAAAGTTCCACGGCACGATGATTCCGCAGACGCCGACCGGCTCGCGAAAGGTCATCAGCACGCCCGGCGCCGCGGCGGGGATGGTCTGTCCGCCGACTTTGTTCGTCGCGCCTGCGTAGTACTCGAACACGTTCGCGGCGAGGCCGACTTCATCGCGCGCATCGCGAATCGGCTTGCCGACATTCCGCGCCTCGAGCTTCGCCAGCTCGTCCGCATTGTCGCGAATGAGCTGCGCGAGCTTCAGCAGCAACCGCCCCCGATCGCGCGAGTTGATCCGCCGCCACTCGCCACTGAATGCCCGCTCCGCGCTCTGAATCGCACGCGCCGCGTCTTCCGCAGTCGACTGCTCGACATCCGCAAGCCGCTCGCCGGTGGCGGGTTCGATGAGTGTGGTCATCGGCGCGCGGTCGGTGCAGATCGGCTGCCAGAAGAGTGGCGAGTAGCGTGTGGCGAGTTGCCAGGGCGGTTTCGCCTGGACGACGACGCGCGGGCAACTCGCTACGCGCCACTCGCCACGCGAACTGCCGGCCGTCAGTCGACGGCCGGCAGTTCGCTTACCGGCTCACCTTGCGAGGTGTGCCACGCAATCGCCGCGAGCACGATCACACCTCCTGCGATCGCGAACGCCGACGGCTTTTCGCCGAGGAACAAGAGCACCCAGATCGGATTCGCGACCGGTTCGAGCATGCCTGTCAGCGACGCTTCCGTTGCGGTCACGTAGCGCAGTCCCTTCACGAAGAAGGCGTAGGCGAGGCCGATCTGGATGATGCCGAGGAAGGAGAAGGCGAGGAGGGAGGTGCGGGTGATCGCGAGGTCGTTCGCGACGAACGGCAGCAGCGCGATCGCGAGCAGCACGTTGCCCCACGTCACGGCCGCGCGGGACGACGCATGTTCGCGGCGGAGCGCGAGGATCATCATCGCGAAGAAAACGCTCGAGAGCAGCGCCATCCCGTTGCCCGCCATGCCGCGCGCCTCGAACTTGCCGACAAAGAAGAGCGCCATGCCGGCCATCGCGACTACGATCGCGATCACGTCGCGGCGCCGCATCGCCTCGTGCAACACGATGGGGGAGAGAAGGAGAACCCACACCACGCCCGCGTACTGCAGAAAGATCGCGTTCGCGGCAGTGGTCCACTTCGTCGCCGTCACGAACGTGGTCAGGCATCCGGCGTAACTGAGGATCGCGGCGATGAATGCGGGCGAGAGGCGCACGCGCAGATCGCGGCGGAAGATGACGAACAACGTCAGCGCCGCAAACAGCGATCGATAGAACGACACCTTCAGCGGCGGATCGACCACCGCTTTGATGCCGATGCCGCCTGTCGACCAGAGCAGCGCGGCGACGACGATGTAGAGGAGTCCAACGCGGCGTTCGTGCAAAGCGGCGCGAGTTTATCGGCAATGGGCTCAACTTGGCGTTGGCTGCACCGCCCCTCATCCGGCCTTCGGCCACCTTCTCCCCGCGTCGGGGAGAAGGGATACGGCGGGTGTTTGCCCTCGCCCCGCTTGCGGGGAGAGGGTGGCGCGAAGCGCCGGGTGAGGGGCCGCGCGAACGGCCTAAGTCAAGACGATCGCGTTTAGCGGTTCGCTGGTTGCGCGTCGCGGCCGCGATGGCGCTTGTGGCGCACGGTGATCCCGTACCCGAGGAGACCGTTGAGGATCATGATCCCGTTGGTGACCGAGAAGACCCAGTTCTGCACGAGCAGGCTGTAGATCGTGAAGCCGACCGATGCAGCGAGCTGCCCGACGAAGAGCCACGTCGAAACGCCTGCGCTCGTTTTGTCACGCCACTGCTTGAGGATCTGCGTTGCGATCGTAACGACGAGGATGATGGATGCAGCCCAGCCGATGGCGTCTTTCATCGGCACAACCGCGCGTCAATTCGCAAGATACGATCCTCGTTCCATCCGCGCGCGCATGTCGCTCTCCGCCGGCGGGCAATGCAACGGATCCTCGGGCGGCGGTACGACGAGCGCACACTCGCGGACGAGCTCCGAGAGCATGTCGATCTCGAGCGGTTTGTTGAGCACCGCCGAAACGAGCTCCGCGTCGAGATACATGTCGTTCTTCGGATCGCGGACCGCAAGAATGAACGTCGTCGCCTGCGGCCGGTACTCATTGAACTGCACGATGAACGTCTCGGCCGCGCGCTCGGGCATGTCCATGTCGACGATCGCGAGCGCGTAATCACACTGCGTGACTTTCTCCAGCGCTTCCTCCGCCGAAGCCGCAGTGTCGACCGCGACCGGCTGGTGACGAAGGATGGTGAAAAGCATCGTTCTGAGGATGTCGTTGCTTTCGACGATGAGCACTCTCGGTTCATCACTCATGCGACTGGGAATTACCAAAAGGTGTGCCACGGCGCAGGTTCTCGGTTGTCGGTTTTCGGTTATCGGTTGAGGCTCTCACGACGCGGTCACCGACCACCGACAACCGAGAACCAACAACGGACAACGGACAACCTAATTCGCCTCCTCTCCCGCCCGCGGCGGCAACACGACCGTCGCGTCGGGGCAGCCTTCCAGTTGCGGCTGCGCCTGGGCGGCGGCGAGGCAGCCGGCCACGGTGTCGAGGAGGAGTTCGATGTCGAACGGTTTGTGCATCGTGCCGACCACGAAGCTCATGTTGAATGGTCTTCGTTCGAGTCCCGCGGTCAGCACGAGCACGAGCGGCCGTGCGACTTCGGGAAACTCTGACAATTTATCGAGCACGTCGTAGCCGCTGAGGCGCGGCATCATCAGATCGAGAATGACCATCGAGTAGCGGCACGTGGTCAGTTTCTCGAGCGCGTCCACGCCATTGCGCGCAGTGTCGAGCCGGTAGCCGCGCCGGCGCAGTACGGTCACGACGAGCGCGCGGATTGCGTCGTCGTCGTCCACGATCAGGATTCTTTTTTCTTCTCGCATTACACGTCAGCCCGGCCCCATCCCGCCTCGCTTTTACAAATAACTAACAAAGCAAGTTACGGGCCGCTGACGCTCGTTTCACGCACTCATTTGACGAGCTTTGAAATTGCCCGAAATTCATCCGTTCCCGAGGTGACAGTCAGCTCGAAAAGCACCATTTCGGTCGAGCTCAACTTCACGTTTTCTGACATGAGCCGCGTCAGCGCGATCGCTTTGTTTTCGGCCGTGCGCGACGAGACGGCGTCGGCGACGATGGTCACGCTCATCCCGGCGCCGACGAGATCGAGCGCCGTCTGATACACGCAGACGTGCGTCTCGACGCCCGCGAGAATGACCTGCGTTCTTTCTG
>JALYOB010000078.1 GCA_030857085.1 Acidobacteriota bacterium
CCGCACTCCATATTCTCGCCCCTGCACCATTTTTGCTGGTGACGCAAACCCGGGTACGAGCGTGGCCGACAATCCAAAACACGGCGTGCTGGTCGTCGAGGACGATCCGGCCATTCGACGACTGGTCACGATGGTCCTCACGCGTGCGGGCTATCGCGTCGACGTCGCCGTCGACGGCCTCGAGGCCGTCCTCAAGCTCGGCCTCTCCGAGTACGACGTCATCGTCCTCGACCTCATGATGCCGAACCTCGACGGCTTCACCATCCTCAACACCTTCGCGCAGAACGAGCCCGATCGCCTCCGCCGCGTCATCGTCACCAGCGCCGCCTCCCCCGCGGTCATGCGCGAGCGGATGCAGGGCTCGCCCTTTTCCGTCCTCCCGAAACCGTTCGACATCGGCGAGCTCGTGACGCGCGTCCGTTCCTGCATCGACTCCCAGCCCTCGTCGTAAGATTTGCCGATGCTCGCGTACGGCGCCGATCGCTTCCGCGTCGCGGGAGAGCGGATCATCCTCCTCTCGAAAATCCCCAAAGGATGGACGCCGCGCGTCGCGAAAACGCTCACCACCTCCGAACATCCCGGCACCGCCGTGCTGTGGGACGAGCAGTATTACGAGGTCGTCGAAGCGAGCGCCGTCGAGGGCGGGGGCGTGCGCTACGTGCTCGCGCCGTGGCGCGACGAACATGCGTTCCGCACCGTCGAACGCTACGACGAACAGGCCGAAAATCGCCGCCTCGACGATTTTCGTCTCGCGCAAAAGCAGCGCGCCGCCAGCCGTGCCGCCCGCTTCTCCGGAATGCTCCTCGGCCACCTTCCCGCACGCGAGCAGGAACGTCTGCAGAATGAGCTCGGTGTCACGCCGTCGCGCATGACGATGCTCTCCGCGATTCCGCCGCTGATCCTCTTCGCCATCTGCGCCTCCATCTTCGTCAACGCGATGATCGAGCACCGCCCGTCGCCGGTTCCGCTCGTGCTCTTTCTCGCCATCGCCGCGTTCGGCGCCGAATCCTTCGTGCGCCTGCTGCTCGCAATGTCGCAAAGCCGCGGTTTCGGCTCGTTTTTCGGAACGCTCTTCTACCTCGCCACCCATCGCGCCGAAGCGCGCAGTGAGATGCCCCGAGGAACTCCGAGGAACTCCGAGGAACCCGAGGAACTCCGGGTCGCCGACGCGCTCACATTCAAAGGACCGCTCCTCACACTGCTCTCGCGCGACGAGCAACGCAGACTCGCCGCGCGTCACGGCTACGACTACCGCAGACACGCATTCGGCGTCGCGTGGGTGATCCTCGTCTTCGCGCTCCTCGGCGCTGTTACGTCCTACGCAAACGCGTGGATCTCCTTTGTCGTCGCGAGCGTCGTCGCGATCGAACAGATCGTGCGCCTCATCGCGCTGCGACGCGGTGCCGCGCCGAGCATGTTCGCCATCCTCGCCCGGCCGCTCGTGCGCGACCTCCTGCGTGACCCCGAGCGGCACGCAACTCGCACACCTTCCGCGCGCAGTGGTTCGAGCGGAGCTGGACGGTAGACACCGCGTCATCATCGAAAGCGCGTCTCCTGAAGTCGATGGAGGGGCGTTCCCCGCAAAACGGGTTCTCGGCGATGTCGTGCAGGCTGAGGCAGACATCTTCACGGATGGTCACGACGTCATTTCGGCGATCGTGCTCCACCGGCACGATGGCGACGCCGATTGGCAGGAAGTGCGGATGCGCGCCCTCGTCAACGATCGCTGGCGCGCCGAGTTCCCCGTCGAGCGCCTCGGCTTCCACTTCTTCACGATTCACGCGTGGATCGATCACTTCGTCACGTGGCATCGCGACCTGAAAAAGCGTGTCGACGGCGGCGCCGCAGAAGATGAACTGACCGTGCAGCTGCAGATCGGACTCGCGCACATTCGCGCCGCCGCGGAACGCGCGGGCACGCGCGATCGCCGACGGCTCGAAGCATTCGTCGCCGCGCTCGAATCCGACGACTCGGTCACCGACAAAATCAACGACCTCTGGAGCGAAGACCTCCTCAATCTCATGTGGCGCAACGCGGAACGGAAATTTGTGACGCGCTACCACAGTGAGCTGGCCATCGAGGTCGATCGCCCGAAATCCGCATACAGCACCTGGTACGAGCTCTTCCCCCGCTCGGCGGCGCGCACTGAAGGAAAGCACGGCACGTTTGCCGACGTCGAAGCGCAATTGCCGCGCATTGCGCGCATGGGCTTCGATATTCTCTATCTCCCGCCGATCCATCCGATCGGCATGAAGTTCCGCAAAGGCAAGAACAACAAAGTGACCGCGGAGCCGGGAGACGTCGGCAGTCCGTGGGCCATCGGCGGGGAAGAAGGCGGCCATAAAGCCGTTCATCCGCAGCTCGGCACCATGGACGACTTCGAGCGCCTGGTGACGCGCGCGAAGGAGATGAACATCGAAGTGGCGATGGACATCGCCTTCCAGGTTTCGCCCGATCACCCATACGTCGAAGAGCATCCGTACTGGTTCACGATTCGTCCTGACGGCACCATCCAGTACGCAGAAAATCCTCCCAAGAAATACCAGGACATTTACCCGTTCAACTTCGAAACCGATCAGTGGCGCGAGCTGTGGGACGAATTGCGGGACGTGTTTGCCTTCTGGGTACAGAAAGGCGTGCGCGTCTTCCGCGTCGACAATCCGCACACCAAGCCATTGCCGTTCTGGGAATGGTGCATTCGCGATCTCAAGCGCGAATATCCCGACCTCGTCTTCCTGGCCGAGGCGTTCACGCGGCCGAAGATCATGTACAGACTGGCGAAGGCGGGATTCACACAGTCGTACACGTATTTCGCCTGGCGCAATACGAAACACGAACTGGTCGAATACTTTGACGAGATCACCAAACCGCCGGTCAGCGATCTGTTCCGGCCGAACGTCTGGCCCAATACGCCCGACATTCTCACCGAGTTCCTGCAGCACGGCGGACGGGCGGCCTTTACGCAGAGACTCATTCTGGCGGCGACGCTCGCATCGTCGTACGGCATTTACGGCCCTGCCTACGAGCGCTTCGTGCACGAGCCGCGCGATCCCGGGGGCGAGGAATACCTCGACTCCGAAAAATACGAAGTCAAATACTGGCCGCCCACGGAGGACGATCTGACCGAGCTCATTGCAGCGGTCAATCGCATCCGCCGCGACAACATCGCCTTACAGCAGAACGCGACCCTCGCGTTCCACGAAACCGACAACGAGAACATCCTCTGCTACAGCAAAACCGCGGGCGAGAACGCAATCATCTGCGTGATCAATCTCGATCCGCACAATACCCACGCCGGCTGGATCGATCTCAATCTGGAGACGCTCCGCCTCGAGACCGGACGTCCGTTCCAGGTGCATGATTTATTGAGCGGTGCGCGCCATACGTGGCACGGCCCGCGGAACTTCGTCCAGCTCAATCCGAACGTCGTCCCGGCGCACATTTTCCGGATCCGCCGGCGCGTCCGCACCGAGAGAGATTTCGAATACTTCTTATAAATGAAGGAGAGCAGGGATCCTTCATCCTTCATCCTTATGCAAGACGACCTTTGGTACAAAGACGGGATCATCTACCAGACGCACGTTCGCGCGTTCTTCGACAGCAACGGCGACGGGATCGGTGACTTCCAGGGCCTCGCACAGAAGCTCGACTATCTGCAGGACCTCGGCATTAATATTCTGTGGCTCCTGCCGTTCTATCCGTCGCCCTTGCGCGACGATGGCTACGACATCGCCGATTACACGGCCGTCAATCCGAGCTACGGCACGCTCGCCGATTTCAAGAACTTCCTCAAAGAAGCGCACCGCCGCGGCATCCGCGTCGTCACTGAGCTCGTCATCAATCACACCAGCGACCAGCACGCGTGGTTTCAGAAATCGCGACGTGCAAAGCCGGGCAGCCCGTGGCGCGACTTTTATGTCTGGAACGACACGCCGGACAAATACCGCGACGCGCGCATCATCTTCAAAGACTTCGAAACGTCGAACTGGGCCTGGGATCCGGTGGCCAAGTCGTATTACTGGCACCGCTTCTTCTCCCATCAGCCCGACCTGAATTTCGACAATCCCGCCGTCCACGACGCTTTGTTCAAAGCGCTCGATTTCTGGATGGACATGGGCGTCGACGCGTTCCGCCTCGATGCGATTCCGTATCTCTTCGAGCGCGAAGGGACGACCTGCGAAAACCTTCCCGAGACGCACGAATACCTCAAGAAGATTCGTACGTACATGGACAAGAAATACCCCGGCCGCATGCTTCTGGCCGAGGCGAATCAGTGGCCGGAAGACTCATTGCCGTATTTCGGCGACGGCGATGAATGCCACATGGCCTTCCACTTCCCGGTCATGCCGCGCATGTACATGGCGCTGGCGATGGAAGACCGCTTCCCCATCATCGACATCATGGGGCAGACGCCGCCCATTCCGGAGAACTGCCAGTGGGCGATGTTCCTCCGCAATCACGACGAGCTCACGCTCGAAATGGTGACGGATGAAGATCGCGATTACATGTGGCGCACGTACGCCAAAGACGTGCAGGCGCGCATCAACCTCGGCATCCGGCGCCGTCTGGCGCCGCTGCTCGAAAATCATCGCGGCCGCATTCATCTGATGAACGGCCTGCTGTTCTCGTTCCCCGGAACGCCGATCATCTATTACGGCGACGAGATCGGCATGGGCGACAACATTTACCTCGGCGACCGCAACGGCGTGCGCACGCCGATGCAGTGGAGTGCCGATCGCAATGCCGGTTTCTCCCGCGCCAATCCTCAGCAGCTCTTCCTGCCGACGATCATCGATCCCGAATATCACTATGAACAGGTGAACGTCGAGGCACAGCAGGGGAATCAATATTCGCTGCTGTGGTGGATGAAGCGCCTCATCGCGATGCGCAAACGCTACAAGGCGTTTGGCCGCGGCTCCATGGAGTTCCTGCACAGTGAGAATCGGAAGATCCTCGCGTATGTGCGCCGGCATGAAGACGAGACCATTCTCGTCGTCGCCAATCTGTCGCGCCTCGTGCAGTGCTTCGAGCTCGATCTCTCGCAATTCCGCGGGATGGTTCCGGTCGAATTGTCCGGCGGCACGAAGTTCCCCGTCATCGGCGAGCGCCCCTATTTCCTCAATCTCGGACCGTTCGCCTTCTACTGGTTCGAGCTCAAGCGCGAAGTCGCACCGGAAATCACGACCCAGGATGCGCCGCTCATTGGTGCGCGCGCATGGGACGAAATTTTCGCGACGCGCCAGCGCGATGCATTGAGCAGCGCGATTGCCGCCTATCTGCCGACGCGCCGCTGGTTCGGCAGCAAGGCTCGCGCGATTCAGCACATCACCGTGCGCGACGCGGTCGAACTGCCGAACGACGCGCGTCTGGCGGTGCTCGACGTCGAGTTCAATGAAGGGGAGCCGCAGACATACCTGCTCCCGCTCGGCATTGCCAATGTCCGCCGCGAACAGGATCAGTCGCGCAACGTCCCGATCATCGCCCGTCTCCGCGAAGGAGCGGTGCTGTATGAGCCGGTGCAGGAAGAAGCATTTGCCAATGCGCTGCTCGATACCATCGGCCGCAAGAAGCAACTGAAGGGCAAGCGCGGCTCGATTACCGGCGTGACCACGAAGTCGTTCAAGCAGCTGCGCGGTACGGGCAAACTCGAAACGCACGTCCTCGGCGTCGAGCAATCGAATACCGCCATCATTTACGGTCAGAACCTCTTCCTCAAACTGTTCCGCCGTCTGGAACAGGGCATCAATACCGACGTCGAGATCACCCGCTTCCTCAATGAGGAAACGTCGTTCGAGCACACGCCCCGCATTGCCGGCACGCTCGAATATCAGGATGACCGCACCGGCACGGCGACGACCGTCGGCATTCTGCAGGGCTACACGCCGAACTCCGGTGACGCGTGGTCGTACACGCTCGATTCCATCGGCCGTTATTACGATCGTCTGCTCAGCGATCCGGCGATGGTGGAGCGGATCGAGAAGGCGACGCCGAAGGAGTCGATCTTCGCGCTCGCTCAGGGGCCGGTGCCCGACGTCGCACGCGAAACGATCGCCAGCTATCTCGCCGATGCGGAGCTGTTAGGCCGCCGCACCGCACAGTTGCACCTCGCGCTCGCATCGCGCGACGACGACCGTGCGTTCGCACCCGAGGCGTTCACGCCGCATTATCAGCGTTCAATTTACCAGTACATGCGGACGCAGATCGTGCAGACGTTCCAGGTCATTCGCCGCGGCGCGAAAGATCATCCGGAATTCAACGAGCTGCTCGAGCGCGAGCAGGAGCTGCATCAGCAGATCCGCGAAGTGCTCAACGGGAAGCTCGACGCACACCGCATCCGCGTCCACGGCGACTATCACCTGGGCCAGGTGCTCTATACCGGCAACGATTTCGTGATCATCGATTTCGAAGGCGAGCCGGCGCGGCCCTTGAGCGAGCGCCGTCTCAAACGCGGCGGTCTGCGCGACGTCGCCGGCATGCTTCGCTCGTTCCATTACGCGCCGTACGCGGTCGTCTTCGGCGCCGCACCTGGTTCGTATGTGCGCGAAGAAGACATGGCCCGCCTCGAGATCGGTGCGCGGTTCTGGTACAAGTGGGTCGCCGCGTCGTTCCTGCGCGCGTACCTCGACGAGACCGGCAAGGGTTCGCACCTGCCGTCGACCAGCGAAGGCATCGAGACGCTGCTCAATTCGTATCTGATGGAAAAAGCGCTGTACGAGATCGTGTACGAGCTCAATAACCGCCCCGACTGGGTGAAGATCCCTCTGCGCGGCCTGCTCGATCTTCTGTAGCGCTATCGCAGGAATCGGCTGTAATGATTCGTGACGGCGTTCGCGTGATCCGCGAACGCCGTCGCGTGAATCACGTCGATCCACCGCTCCTCGGCGCCGACCACCTTGCCGCGATGCAGCCGCACCGCATTCACGCGTGCAATGCGCCGCTCGTCTTCCACCGTCCACAATGCGGCGTCCGTAACCACGATCGCGTGCACCAGATGCCGCCGACTCGCCGCCTCGAACAACAGGTCTTCGTCCGTGCCATCCGTCAGATCGTCGGTGATCACTTCGTGGTCGTACGTGAAGAGATCGTGCAGCACGTGGTCGATCGAAGAGAGTGCGGCGTTCGCAACGCTGGCGAATGATTCTTCGTCGCGGAATGCGGCCGCGTGTACCCGCGCGTTCGGTGCGGCGATGGGTGAGCGTGCCGTGACCGCGCGCCCGCGGCGAAACCCGCCGCGATGGAGTTTCTCCACCGCCTCTGCACCGAATGCCGCCGTCAGAACGCGGCGCTGTTCCGAGTCGTCATCGCCGAGGGAGTAGGAGGGGACGGCGGCCTTGCCGCGGTCCGCTTTCGAGAAGAGCACCCGCGTTCCGCTGTAGCAATGTGCAAGAAGATGCACATAGGCCGTCCTTCCGGAACGCGTCCACTCCCGCTCCGCCGCCACGTCGACCATCCCGCCGCCGTGCGTCACCCCCTCCCGCGTCGTCCACGAGAGAGCGGCGAGAGCCGCGCGAACGGCCCGCACCAGCAACAACTCCCGCCCCGCCCTCGACGCCTGCACCTCATCGCGCATCTTCATTTTGACTCCTAAAAGTGTCTAAACGCGCGGCAGAATACTCCCTGTAGAGTCGGATGTGCAAGATCGTGCATCCGGGAGGTGAGTTCCTCGGAGTTCCTCGGAGTACCTCGGAGTTCCTCGGAGGAGCTCGTCCCGTTCCTCGGACATGTTCGCGACCTCCTCGGACGCAACTCCCTCCGAGGAACTCCGAGGAACCCGAGGAACCCGAGGAACCCGAGGAACCCGAGGAACCCGAGGAACTCCGAGGAACTCCGAGGAACCCGAGGAACTCCGAGGAACTCCGCCTCGGGCGCGCACCTTGCGGTATCCACCGCCACTGGAGGATGAATGCAACAGGCAAAACGCGGCGATACGGTTCACGTTCACTATCGAGGCACGCTCGATGACGGCACGGAGTTCGACTCCTCCGCCGGTTCGGAGCCGATCGTCTTCACCCTCGGCGCCGGCGAGGTGATCCCCGGATTCGAAGAAGCAATCGAGGGAATGTCGGCCGGCGAGAAAAAGACCAAACACATCGACGCGCAGAATGCGTACGGCGACCGCCGCGACGAGCTCGTGTTCGAAGTCCCGCGCGATCAGATGCCCGAGGGTGGAGAGGTGGAAGTGGGAGACATGCTGCGCGTGGGATTTCCGGATGGCAGCAGTGCCGCAGTTCAGGTAGCCGCCGTCGAAGCCGGCTCCGTGACGCTCGACGCGAATCATCCGCTTGCAGGAAAGAATCTGACGTTCGAGCTGGAACTGGTGTCGATCGAATAGCCGCGCTGTCGCGCGGCGGCGCTGGGCTCTGGGCGTTGGGCTCTTGGGGTGTTGCGCCATTCGCGTGACCTCGACTCCCGCGTAACCACGTGACCCCGCCAGCCCGAGGCCCCAAATGCCCAACGCCCAACGCCACGCGGGCGCCTCGCGCCCGCGTTACAATCCCCCGCTTACCCATGCGTGACTTCGTACTCGTGCACATCAACGGCGAGCCGCATCGCATCCGCGGCGCGCAGGCGTTCCAGACCCTCTCCCGGTTCCTCCGTTACGAACAGCGCGCGACGGGGACGAAAATCGTCTGCGAGGAAGGGGATTGCGGGGCGTGCACGGTGCTGGTTGGACGCCGCGAAAACGGCGGCCTGCGCTATCGCCCCATCAACTCCTGCATCCATTTTCTGTTTCAGCTCGACGGCACACATGTGGTCACCGTCGAGGGGCTCACGCCTGATGGCGGATTGACGCCGCTGCAGGAGGCGATGGTCCGTTGTCACGGCGCACAATGCGGCTATTGCACGCCCGGCTTCGTCATGGCGATGGCCGGTATGTGCGAGGAAGACTCGCGCGACGCGCGCAAAGGCCTCACCGGAAACCTCTGCCGCTGCACCGGCTACGAGTCCATCATCCGCGCCGCGAATGAAGTGGTGGATCAGCCGAAAATCGCGCAGCTCTATGACAGTGCGCCCATTCTCGCGGCCATTGAGGAAGTGGAGCGCGAGCCGGTGGCGATGGAGAATTTCGCCCGCCCGACAGAATTGGCCGAGGCCATTCGCTTCAAGGCCGAACATCCGAATACGGTCATTGTGCAGGGGGCGACCGATTTCGGCGTCTGGCGCACCAAGCGCGGCTTCGTTCCGCCTGCGATTCTGTCGCTGGACGGCATTGAAGAATTGAACGACATTCGCGTCGACGAACGGACGCTCGTCGTCGGCGGACGCGTGTCACTGAGCCAGTTCGAAGCCACAGTGCGCGAGCTCGTCCCGCCGCTCGTTGAGATCATGGAGCGTTTCGGCTCGCCGCAGATCAAGAACGCGGGCACGCTGGCCGGCAATATCGCCAATGCCTCGCCCATTGCGGACACATTGCCTTTCCTCTATGTAATGAACGCGACGCTCGAGCTGACCGGCACCAGCGGCACGCGCAAGGTGCCGATCGCCGACTTTTACCTCGGCTACAAGAAACTCGATCTCGCTCCCGACGAAATCATTACGCGCATTCACATCCCCCTGCCGAACGACGGCGACACGCTCCGCCTCTACAAGATCTCCAAACGCAGCCATCTCGACATCTCCACCTTCACCGCCGCCATGCTCATGCGCCGCAACGACGGCCGCATCGAGTCGATGCGCGTGGTCTACGGCGGCGTCGGTCCGGTCGTATTGCGCCTGAAGAAAACCGAAGAATT
The DNA here is from genome assembly GCA_030857085.1 of Acidobacteriota bacterium. GTDB lineage: Bacteria > Acidobacteriota > Thermoanaerobaculia > Gp7-AA8 > Gp7-AA8 > QHVT01. The sequence continues at coordinate 9,735 of JALYOB010000078.1, forward strand.
TCTGGCCGGACGCCCGTTCGCCAACGAGACCTTCCTGCAGGCCGGCGAAGTCGCCCGCGCCGAAATCGCCCCCATCTCCGACGTCCGCGGCACCGCCGACTTTCGCCTGCAGCTGGCGAACAATATTCTTTGCAGGTTTTTTCATGAGGTGGGAGGCGCGAATGCCTCGCACTGAGTTCCTCGGAGTTCCTCGGAGTCCCTCGGAGTTCCTCGGGGATTCCCGCATCCACTCCGAGGAACTCCGAGGAACCCGAGGAACTCCGAGGAACTGATGCGCTACGTAGGCCAGGACGTTCCCCACGACTCCGCACGCGGTCACGTGACCGGACGCTCGCTCTATATCGACGACCTGCCGCGCATTCCGGGCGAGTTGATCGTCGATTTCGTCTGGAGCCCGTATGCGCACGCGAGAGTCAAATCGATCGATCTGCGTGAGGCGCGAACTCTTCCCGGCATTGCCGGCCTTTATACGCACAAAGACCTCGCGCACAACGCACTCGGGCCGATCATGCAGGACGAGCCGCTGCTCGTCGAAGAGGAGTGCACGTTCCGCGGCCAGCCCATTGTGGTCATCGCAGGCGAAACCGAGGCTGCGATTGCGGCCGCGAAGCGGGCGATCAAAATCGAATACGAAGAATTGCGCCCCATCCTCACCATTGAGGAAGCCATCGCCGCGCAGAATTTCATTGGCGAGACGCGATTCATTCGCCGCGGCGATGCAGACGCCGCGATGGCGTCCGCCGAGCATGTGCTCGAAGGGATCTTCGAAAACGGCGGACAGGATCACTTCTATCTCGAGTCGCAGGCCGCACTGGTCGTCCCGGGCGAGCACGATGCGCTGACCGTGCATTCGTCGACACAGCATCCGACGGAGGTGCAGGAGTCGGTGGCTCACCTGCTGGGCATCGACATGAGCCAGGTGGTGGTCAATACCAGGCGCATGGGCGGCGGGTTTGGCGGCAAGGAAGCACAGGCGACGCATCCTGCGGTCATGGCCGCGCTGGTGACGCGCAGAACCGGGCGCGCCGCGCGCATCGTCTATGACAAAGACAGCGACATGCACGTCACCGGCAAGCGGCATCCGTTCCGGAACCGCTATCAGGTCGGCTTCAATCGCAGCGGCGAAATCGTCGCATTGAAGGTCGATCTGTATTCGGACGGCGGCGCATACGCAGACCTCTCGCCCGCGGTGATGGCCCGCGCCATGACTCACGCCGAAAACGCGTATTACATCCCGCACATCGAAATCCGCGGCACGGTCTGCCGCACGAACAATCCCCCCAATACCGCCTTCCGCGGCTTCGGCGGGCCGCAGGGCGTCGCGAACATCGAGAACATCCTCGAAGAAATCGCGATGTTCCTCAAACGAGATGCGCTCGACGTCCGCCGCGCGAACTGCTACGGCATCGAAAGCCGCAATACCACGCCGTACGAACAGGTCGTGGCCAACAATACGCTGCCGCGCCTTTTTACGGAACTCGAAGAGCGCTGCGACTATCGCGCGCGCATGAACGCGGTGCGCGACTTCAATCGCACGTCCATGACCCACCTGCGCGGCTTGGCGATGACGGCGGTGAAGTTCGGCATCTCCTTCAATACCAAATTCCTCAATCAGGCCAACGCTCTCGTCAATGTCTATCTGGACGGCAGCGTGCAGGTCTCGACCGGCGCGACGGAAATGGGGCAGGGCGTCCACACGAAAATCCGCCAGCTCGTCGCCGACGAACTTCGCGTTCCCATCGAACGGGTCG
>JALYOB010000007.1 GCA_030857085.1 Acidobacteriota bacterium
GGACCTGGGTGGGCGGGGCGCGACGCACGAGCCACAGGCATTCCGCCCCACCCGCTCAGGTCCCTCGCTACGCTCGGGATGACACGGCGCTGCCCCGCGAACTCGCCACTCGCCACTCGCCACGCCGAAGGTGTAGCGCGCAAGGCGCGCTACACCTTCGGCTCGAACCCCAGTTCCCTCACCAGTTCATCCGCTCCATCGACCACATCCAGCACCCACAGCATGTACTGCGTGTCGACGTGGATGGAACGGGTCAGTGCGGGGTTGAAGAGAAAGTCGGCGTCGATCGATTCGTAGTTGCCGTCGAAGAGGAGGCCGACCAGTTCGCCGTTGGCGTTGAGGGTCGGCGAGCCGGAGTTGCCGCCGGTCGTGTCGCAGGTCGAAAGAAAGTCGACCGGCACGTCGTGCAGTTCGGGATCGACGTACGGACGCACTTTCGCCGCATCGGCTGCGGCCGCAAGCAGCGCTTTCGGACTCGCGAACGGCTCTTCTCCTTTTTCCTTTTCCACCACGCCGTGCAGCGTCGTCTGCGGCGTCATCCAGACGCCGTCTTTCGGCGAGTAGCCGTTGATGCGGCCGAACGTGATGCGGAGCGTTGAATTCGCGTCGGGATAGAGCGTCCCGCCGCTGACTTTGCGCAGCACTTCAAAGTAGCCGGGGCGCAGACGCTCCATCGCGCCGGTGGAGGCGAGCTCCTCTTCTTCATGCTTCTGCATGAGCGGGACGAGCGTCGTCGCGAACTGCACCATCGCGTCGTTGCGCTTCGCCAGCTGCGCGGCCGATTCGCCGAGCATCTTCGAGCGCTCCGCTTCCTCGCCGACTTTCGTATTCGCATACAGGCGATCGAGGAACGGCTCGATGCCGCCCGCCGCGGTCACTGCCGCATCGAGAGATTCGAGACGCTGCTCGCGCGGCAGCTTCGCCGCTTCCGTCAGAAAGAAGCGCAGCACGGCGCGGTCGGACGCGGCGTCGATCGTCCGCTGCGCGCGTGCCGAGGCGGCGCCGAGGGCGACCCATTCGCGTTCGGCGTATTTGGGTGCGCGATCCGCTTCCGGCTTCGCCCGCTCTGCCGAAGCGCGTGCGATCGTGTACGCCTGCGCGAGCATCGGCGATGCGCGTCCGGTGAGCCATTCGAGCAGCAGGTCGCGCTCACGCGTGCGGAACGTATTCGTATTGACGCGCGCGATCTCGTCGAGCGCACTCGCAACCTTTGCCAGCGAGGCGTCGTTGGCGATCGCATCGCGCATCTGCTTCTCGCGCGCGAGGCGCGACTCGTAGATCCGGTCTTTCACGAAGCCTTCGTTCACGCTCGTGTAGTTCTTGAGCGAGTTGCCGAGGCTCTTGATGCGGGAGGCGTTTCGGATCTGAACGTCGCGATTGTCCTTCCCCGCCGCTTCGAGAAGGCGAATGGTTTCGGTGAAGTAGCGGATGCTGGTCGGATAGACAAAGTCCTGATAGTTGCGAACCTCGTCCGCAGTTTTGTAGCGGAACGTGCGGCCGGGATAGCCCGCGACCAGGACGCCGTCCCCTTCATTCACGCCGCTCTTTGAGACTTTCAGCCAGTGCTTGGGGTGATACGGCTTACCGTCCGCGTAGGCGCGATAGAACGAAAAATCGCCCGTGTGGCGCGGCCATTCGAAGTTGTCGATCTCGCCGCCGAAGTCGCCGATGCGATCCGAGGGCGCGTAGACCAGACGGATGTCGGTGAGCTCGGCCTGCGTCGTGCGCAGGTACTGCGACCCTTCGAACACCGACGCGACGCGGCAGCGGACGCCGCCTCCTTTTTCGCATTCGGCGACGAGCTCGCGCGAGCGCTTCTCGATCTGGCGCGCGCGTTCGGCGTCGGTGGTCTTCGCCTTGATGCCGGAGTTGATGCGCGCGGTGACGTCTTCGATGTTCGTCGTCACCCACACCTTCGTTCCGGGCGCGGCCGGCAATTCGTCTTCGAGCCTATGGGCGACGAAGCCGTTCGCGATGAGGTCGCGTTCTTTCGTCGAGTTGTGCTGGATCGCGCCGAACGCGCAGTGGTGGTTCGTGACGATGAGGCCATCCGGCGAGACGAACGACGCCGTGCAGTTGCCGAGCGAGACCACCGCGCCCATCGGATCGCCGGTGAGATCGGCCAGCCGCTGCGCATCGATCGCAATCCCGCTCTTCCGCAGCTCCGCCGCCAGCTGCGGCATCTGCTGCGGCATCCACATGCCTTCATCGGCCAAGGTGGAGGTGGCGGCGGTGAGGAGAAGGAGGGTGAAGAAGAGGTTTTTCATCGTTCGATAGTTCGTTGAGGCAACGAGTCGACCCGTTGCCTGTCGGCAGTGACCGCGACAGCATCGCCCGGGCCAGCTCGTGCGCAAGGAGCGAAGCGGCAACCGGGAACGGGCAACAGGTCAACGGCTCTCAACGCGCCTCCGCGCAAGAACCATCCCCGAAAATCAACGTACTATTCACCGTCACACGGAGGTCACAGATCGATGGGTATTTTCGACGCGCTGCGCAACGAGTTCATCCAGATCATCGAATGGCTCGATGACAGCAGCAACACACTCGTCTACCGGTTCCCCGTCCACGATCAGGAAATCAAGATGGGCGCACAACTGACCGTGCGCGAAAACCAGGCGGCGATCTTCATCAACGAAGGGGAAGTCGCGGATGTGTTCAAGCCCGGCCGCTATGAGCTGTCGACGCAGAACATGCCCATTCTCACGACGCTGCGCGGCTGGAAGTACGGCTTCGACTCGCCGTTCAAAGCGGAGGTTTACTTTTTCAATACCCGCCTCTTTTCGGATCTCAAGTGGGGCACGCAGAACCCGGTGATGATGCGCGACGCGGAGTTCGGGATGATCCGCATGCGCGCATTCGGGACGTACGCGATCCGCATCTCCGAGCCGAAGGAGTTCTTCAAAACGGTCGTCGGCACTCAGGGCCTCACCACCACCGACGACATCCTCGGCCAGCTCCGCTCGACCATCGTCAGCAATCTCTCCGACATCGTCGCGGAGTCGAAGATCGCCGCGCTCGATCTCGCGTCGAGCTATCGCGAACTCTCTGCGCTCGCGCAGAAAGAGCTCGCGCCTGCGTTCGCGAGCTACGGCCTCGAGCTGTCGCGCTTCAACATCGACAACATCTCGCTTCCGGAAGAAGTCGAGGCCGCGATTGACCAGCGCACCAAGCTCGGCGTCCTCGGCGACCACATGGGGCAGTACACGCAGATGCAGGCGGCCGACTCGATGAAGATCGCCGCCGCCAACCCCGGTGGTTTCGCCGGAGCCGGCGCAGGCCTCGGCGCAGGGATGGCGATGGGCCAGGCCATGAGCAACGCCTTCAACGCGCCGCAGCAGAACACGAACGCCGCCGCGCCGCCTCCCCCGCCCGCCGCCGCGCCGAACGTGCCGCGCTGGTCGCTGGCCATCGACGGCAAAACCTACGGCCCCTACACCGACGACGCCCTGAAGGCGATGGTCCAGGGCGGTCAGGTCACCCCGTCCACGCAGGCCTGGCGCCCCGGCGCGAGCGGATGGGCGCCGCTCGATTCGTATGCGGAACTCGGCCTGGGCGGCGCGAGCAGCATGATGCCGCCGCCCCCACCGAAATAGTGAGCATGGGTGTCGGGTGTCAGGTGTCTGGGCCGTAACGCCTTGACGTAGCGAATCGCGAGAGCGTTTCGTCCAGGCGTAACAACCCAGACACCCGACACCTCGCGCAGCGATAACCATTCAATGACCGCACTTCCCGACACCCCCACCACCCGCGTCCGCAAGTTTCCTTGTGAAAGCTGCGGCGCGGACCTGCGCTGGGAGCCAGGCGCGCTCGCGTTAAAGTGCGAATACTGCGGCTTCACGAAATCGGTCACGCCCGCAGCTGAACGCGTCGCCGAAAAATCGGTCGACGTCGCATTACGCGCGCCGCGCGATCTCGGCTGGGGCGCAGAGCGGAAAGTCATCGCCTGCAAACGCTGCGGCGCACATACGACGCTCGAGCCGCACGTCTCCGCGAGCGCCTGCGCGTTCTGCGGCACGACCGCCGTCGTCGAATCGCCGCCGAATCCGAACGTCGTCCGTCCGGAAGGACTGCTGCCGTTCCGCATTTCCAGAGACTCGGCATTGCAGTCGTTCCGCAGATGGCTGCAGTCCCTGTGGCTGCGGCCGAACGACCTCAATTCGTCCTCGCGCGTTTCGACCATGCAGGGGGCGTACATCCCCTTCTGGACGTTCGATGCAGCAAGCGACTCGTGGTGGACCGCGGAAGCGGGTTACTACTATTACGTCGAAGTGCGCCGCGGCAATCAGACCGTGCGCGAGCAGCGCGTGCGCTGGGAGCCCGCAGCCGGAACATTGCAGAAATTCTTCGATGACGTCCCGGTGCCCGCCTCGCGCGGCATTGACGACTCCCTCTCGCGCCGCATCGAGCCGTTTCCGACCGCCGAATTGACCCAATACGAACCTTCGTATTTGTCCGGCTTTCTGGCCGAGGAGAATGCAGTCGACCTGCCTGAGGCACTGGAGAGCGCGAAAGAGCGAATGCGCGACGAGATTCGCGCGGAATGCGCGCAGGACGTGCCCGGCGACACGCATCGCAATCTGAACGTGCAGACGACGTTCTCCGCACTCGCGTACAAGAACGCACTGCTGCCGATCTGGATCGCAGCCTACGACTACAAAGGAACGCCTTATCGTTTTCTGGTCAATGGCGTGACCGGCAAATGCAACGGCACTGCGCCATGGTCGTGGATCAAGGTCACGCTGCTGGTGATGACCATCCTCACCCTGGTGATGATTTTCCTGTACGCGTACGGACAGTCGTCGTAATGCGCCGCGCCATTGCAGTCGCACAGACGACCCCCGTTCGCGGCGACGTCCTCGCCAATCGCACAGAACACATTCGCCTGCTGCAGCTGGCCGCCGAGGAGGGGGCGCAGGCGATTGTCTTCCCTGAGCTGTCGCTGACCGGGTATGAGCTCAACCTCGGACCGGAGCTCGCGTTCAGCATGGACGACGAACGTCTGCAGCCGCTCCTTGCCGCTGCCGCACAATCATCCATCACGACCATTGTGGGTGCGCCGGTGCGCGTCGATTCACGGCTGCACATTGGCGCGTTCGTCCTCTCGCCCACCGGCGAGATTGCGCTCTATACAAAACAGCGCATGGGCGCGTTCTCCGCGGCCGCCGCATGTGATGGCATTGTGCCGCCCGCGGAAGCAATGTTCTTCACCGCGGGCGAACACGACCCATTCATCGACCACGGCGGAACACCGGCCGCGATCGCAATCTGCGCCGACACCGGGCTCGCCTCGCATCCACAGAAAGCCGCGCAGCGCGGCGCGAAAACGTATTGCGCGAGCATGTTCGTCATCCCCTCCGAATTCGAGCGCGAGGCCGGAAACCTCGGCCGCTATGCAATCGAACACGAGATGGTGGTCGCATTCGCCAATTACGGCGCCGCAACGGGCGGCCTCGCTTCAGCGGGACAGAGCGCAATCTGGTCGGACAAAGGAGAGCGGCTCGTGCAGCTCGCCGCCTCCGGCAGCGGTGTGGCAGTGGCCATCGAAACGCCGGCCGGCTGGCGTGCCGTCAGGCGCATGCGCCAGCACGCGGCTTGATCGCAGGTCGCCTGCCCTGCGGGCGTTACCATTTCTGACCACTTGTCGAGCGCGTCACTGATCCGTTACTGTCCCCGCCGTCAATCCCTCATTCCATCAACGCGCCGGCCGCCGCTCCTTGCGGCCTCGCGGAGGAGCTTTCATGCGGCGAGTCCTTTATCTCCTGGCGATCTTCGCCATCGCTGGAGCTGTTTTCGGTCAGGGGTGTCCAACCCCGGCCATCGACGGATCGGTCAATCCGGTCTGCCCCTATCGCTGGCGAACGGTGAGTATTCAGGCGCCTGCAACCGGCGTGTGGGAATCGGTCTCGTGGTCGATCGAAGGCGGATCGTTCCAGACGCCTTATTACCCTTACACCTCGACCTGGAGCGGTGATCCGACAGTCAGTTTCTCGTCGGACAACAGCGGCCCCGTGACCCTGCATCTCTCCGCGCGGCACAGCTCCGGCTGTACGTCGCAGGAGGTCACCACCACCATCCCCCTCCGCGTTCCCGAGCCGCCGGTGATCAATGCGTCGGCAGCCGAGCTTTGTCTGTTCCAGTCCGCAACGGCGACAGCCGATGCGCCTGCGGAAGGAGCATGGCAGGGTTATTCATGGACGATCGACGGCGGCTGGTTCCAGCTCAATGAATATCCATGGAACGGCCGGTACGCCTCGACCCCCGAGGTGAGGTTCAATGCCGATGGCAGCGGACCGGTGGTTCTCCACCTGCGTGCCTATGACTCAGAAGGTTGTCAGGCGGCCGAGGCGACGAAGACCATCAGTTTCCGCACGGTGGAACAACCGGTGGTCGAATTCTCGGCGCCCAATTACTGCCCATGGGAAACCGTCACTGCCACGGTCGCACCGCGCGCCGAAGGAGAGTGGAATTCGTATTACTGGTCCGTCGAGCACGGCCGGTTCCGTCTCAATGAATCGCCATGGGACTCGACCAGCGCGTACACACCCTCTGTGTCGGTTTCGGGCGACGGCACTGGACCGGTCGTGCTGCATTTCAGTGCCCGCGACATCAACGGCTGCGAAAATTCGACCACTGTCGAGCTGCCGCTCCGCGAAAGCGCCTCGCCCACCATCACCCTCGGACCCGGTGCCTGTCCGACCAGTGCCACGGTCGTGAACAGCAGCGAGTACGTTTCGTACTACTGGCAGAGCTCCAACGCCTCGATTACGAGCGGCTGGTGGGGCCCGGAAGTAACGTTCGTTCCCAATGGCAACGGGCCGGTGGAATTGTGGGTCGAGGTCTATACGCAGGCCGGCTGTAAATCGACGGGCAGAGTGTCGTTCCAGGCGAGCGGTCTCCCCAGCCCGCAGATCACCTTCGAAACGCCCGGTCCTTACTGCAGCGGCCAGCTCGTCACGGCCTCTGTTCCCGATGGCGGGCCTGGTGCGACGTACGCCTGGTTCATCGACAATTACAACGGCTCGATCTGGGGTTCGTCGACCGAACGTGTCGTCAAAATGTCCTCGACGACCGGCTCGCTGCATTTCCACGTGGTCGTGACGAATGCCGCCGGTTGTTCCTCGACCTCGTACGCCGCGGCAATGATCAATGACCCGCCATTCGGCGGATTCCGCTCCGTGCCGAGCTCGATGTGCGCGAATTCGACCGCGGTCATTACAGGCACGCCGCAGCATTTCATGACGACCTTCACCTGGGCCGTGACCAACGGCGAAATCGTCTCCGGTCAGGGAACACAGTCGATCACGGTGCGTTCGGGCAACGTCTCGCCCATGACAGTTCGCGTCACCTACACGCCGCCCAGCGGCTGCAGCACCACCTCGGAACAGACCATTCCTGTGCGCATCCCGCCGCAGCCGCAGATTACGGCTTCCGGACCGACAGCATTCTGCACGCCCGGAAGCGTGACCTTGACCGCGTCCGCGGGAAATTCGTATCTCTGGTCCAATGGCGCGACGTCGCAGTCGATCGTCGTCACCTCGAGCGGCAATTACAGCGTGCAGGTCACGAGTGCAGACGGCTGCAGCGCGACGAGCGCTCCGGTCACTGTGACTGCGACTGCGCCGCCGCAAGCGCCGGTGATTACCGCCAGCGGCCCCACCACCTTCTGCGACGGCGGCAGCGTCACATTGAGTGCGCCATCGGGCTACAGCTACCTCTGGTCCAACGGCGCAACGACGCAGTCGATCGAGGCCACACAGAGCGGTGCCTACAGCGTCATAGTGACGAACGGGGGCGGCTGCAGTGCGACCTCTGCTCCGGCCAGTGTCACAGTGCACAGTGCGATCGGCATCGCCTGGATCAACATCCCCAATGTCTGCTATGGCGTCGAAACGACGGCGCAGACGCAGGCGTTCAGCGGCGGCAAATACATCGACAACGTGACGTACAGCTGGAGCATCAGCGGCGGCACGATTACACACGCCGACGGCAAGACGGTTTCGTTCATCTCCGAAGATCCGTCGGTGACGCTGACGGTCACGGCCACAGACACGAACGGCTGTACCGCCACGCGAAGCCGCACGGAAGCGGTCGGGCCGCATGTCATCGCAGGCATCGTCGCGAATGGACCGACCACCTTCTGTGAAGGCGGCCAGGTTCAGTTGACCGCCACGGGCGGCAGCGGCACGTATTACAGCTGGTCGGACGGGCAGCAGGGTCAGGCGATCTTCGTCTCGACGCCCGGCGAATACCGCGTCACCGTGGATGCAGGCAACGGCTGCAACGTGACAAGCAATCCAGTGGTCGTCACGGTCAATCCGTTGCCGCCGGTTCCAACGATTGCGGCGAGCGGACCGACGACCTTCTGCGCCGGCGAGAGCGTCACGCTCACTGCGCCGAGCGGCTACACCTATTCGTGGTCGAACGGTGCAACCACACAATCGATTCAGGTCACCCAGAGCGGCAATTACAGCGTCACGGTGAGCAACGCCAGCGGTTGCACTGCAACCTCCAGTGCGGTTCCAGTCACTGTCCACAGTGCGATCGGCCTGACCGGCATCAGCATTCCGCCGGTGTGCCCCGGCGTCGAGACGACCGCTCGTGCGCAGGCATACCGTTCCGGTCAGTACATCAACGACGTGACGTATACGTGGACGATCAGCGGCGGCACGATCACGCATGCCGAGGGCAATACGGCTTCGTTCATCTCGGAATCGTCCGCGGTGACGTTGAGCGTCACGGCGATCGACGCAAACGGTTGCAGTGCAGCGGCGACGAAAACGTCCACAGTCAGCGAGCGCCTCAACCCAAGAATTCTCACCAGCGGTCCAACGACGTTCTGTGAAGGCGGCTATGTCCAGCTGACCTCGAGCGAGGAGTACGGCTACCAGCGCTGGTCGAACGGCTCGGAGGCGCGCGGCATTACGGTCCTGGGACCGGGCGAATACACGCTCACCGTCTGGAACAGCGAGGGCTGCAGTTACACCTCGGAGCCGGTCATCGTCACGGTCAACCCGAGACCGACAACTCCGGAAATCACGATCGGCGGCGCGACGAGCTTCTGCGCAGGTGGCAGCGTCACCCTGACCGCACCGAGCGCCGACTCGTACAGCTGGTCGAATGGTGCAACCACGCAGTCGATCGTGGTGACGCAGAGCGGCGACTACAGCGTCACCGTCAGCAATGGCAGCGGCTGCACCGCGACTTCGTCCGCAGTCCACGTATCCGTGTACGACCTGCCGGCAACGCCGGTAATCACCGCCAGCGGCCCGACCACGTTCTGCGCCGGTGGAAACGTCACACTGACTGCGCCTACCGGTTACGCGTACAGCTGGTCCAACGGTGCGACCACGCAATCGATTACCGTCAACGCGAGCGGCAACTACAGCGTGACGGTCGCCAGCGCGAGCGGCTGCAGCGCGCAATCGGCCGCGACGACCGTGACGGTCAACGACCCGCCGCAGACGCCGCTCATCACCGCTGATGGTTCGACAACGTTCTGCTCCGGTGGCAAAGTCACATTGACCGCACCGACCGGCTACTCGTACGTCTGGTCCAACGGCGCGACCACGCAGTCGATCACTGTGAATGCGAGCGGCAACTACAGCGTAACCGTCAGCAACGCGAATGGCTGCAGCGCGCAGTCGGCGGCAACCACAGTCACCGTCAACGACCTGCCGCAGACACCGGTCATTACGGCCAACGGCTCGACCACCTTCTGCGCAGGTGGCAACGTCACCCTGACCGCTCCGACCGGCTACTCGTACAGCTGGTCGAACGGCGCGACGACGCAGTCGATCACTGTCAACACGACCGGCAATTACAACGTGACCGTCAGCAATGCGAACGGCTGCAGCGCACAATCCGCCGCGACGACGGTTACCGTCAACGACCTGCCGCAGACGCCGGTGATCACCGCCGACGGGCCGACCACCTTCTGCGCGGGCGGCAAAGTCACACTGACCGCGCCCGCGGGCTATTCGTACAGCTGGTCCAACAGCGCAACCACGCAGTCAATCACCGTGAACGCGAGCGGCAACTACAGTGTGACCGTGGCAAATGCGAGCGGCTGCACCGCAAAGTCTGCCGCAGCGACGGTCACGGTGAATGACCTGCCGCAGACTCCGGTCATTACCGCGAATGGCCCGACCACCTTCTGCGCCGGTGGCAACGTCACGTTGACCGCGCCGGCGGGCTACGCCTATAGCTGGTCCAATGGCGCGACCACGCAGTCGATTACCGTCAACACGAGCGGCAACTACAGCGTGACCGTCGCCAATGCGAGCAGCTGCACCGCGAAATCGGCGGCAACCACGGTCACCGTCAATGACGTTCCCCCGACGCCGGTCGTCACCACCAGCGGCGCGACCACCTTCTGCGCGGGCGGCAACGTCAAACTGACCGCGCCCGCGGGCTACTCGTACGTCTGGTCGAATGGCGCGACGACGCAGTCGATCACCGCCACGACCACCGGCAACTACTTCGTCACGGTCAGCAACGGCAATTGCAGCGCGCGCTCGGCCGATGTCGCGGTGACGGTCAACCCCGCACCGCCCACGCCGGTCGTCACGGCGAATGGCCCGCTCAGTTTCTGCGCGGGCGGTAACGTCACACTAACGGCGCCGGCGGGTTACACCTATCTCTGGTCGAACGGCACCACGACACAGTCGATCACGGTCAACGCCACCAATACGTACTCGGTCACCGTGAGCAACGGCACCTGCAGCACGCGCTCGGCCGACGTCGCAGTGACGGTGAATCCGAATCCGCCGACGCCGGTCGTCACGGCCAACGGCCCGCTCACCTTCTGCTCGGGCGGCAGCGTCACACTGTCCGCTCCGGCCGGCTACTCCTATAGCTGGTCCAACGGCGCGACGACGCAGTCGATCATCGTCAACGCGAGCGGCAACTACAGCGTCACCGTGCGCAATGCCAGTGGATGCAGCGCGACGTCGTCAAGCACGACGGTCAACGTCCAGCCGGCAACGACCATCACGCAGCAGCCGCGCAGCGTCACCATCGCCCGGAACAGCAGCACGACGCTCAGCGTCACCGCCACGGGCACCGGCCTCACCTATCAATGGTTCACCGGCACGAGCGGCAACACCGCAAACCCGATCCCGGGTGCGACGACCGCGAGCTATACGACGCCGCGCCTGTCGAAGGGAACGTACAACTACTGGGTGCGCGTCACCGGCTCGTGCGGCGCAGTCGCCAGCAACACCGCCACCGTCACAGCGCAATGAACGCAATCACGACGAAAGGAGGACAGGCATTGCCTGTCCTCCTTTTTCGTCCAAGCGCGTCAAGCGGCCGGAATGCGGCGGCGCACCGGCGCCAGCGCGACCAGAGCACTGACGGCGAGGCCAATCGCAGTCATCGCGAGAAAAGGCCACACATTCGCCCACAGCGGACGCTGCGCCACACCGGAAATGACCCAGCCGAGAACGTAAGCGGTCGCAATGAGATTGGACAGCATGAAGATCGTAAAGGACACGCCGAAACGCCGCCGGTATGGAGCAACGTGTCGCGCCCGGAAGTACGTCAGCGTCGCGGCGAGCATTGCGGCATAAGCGATGAAAACCATCGGGCCGCGCTTGCTTAACATCATGGTCAGCGCCAAGGCGGCGCCGCCCGCGACTCCGAGAACAACCGCAAAGGTGAATGGCCGGGACTCCGTGATGCTGGATCCTGTCATCGCGCTTTCTCCCTCATGACGCGCCGCGTGTCGGCGACGATCGTCCAGACAGGCTAGCCCCGGCGCGGAGAATCCGTCAATACGGAACGCGTGACTTCCTGCCGGCGCGATTACCGCGACATGATCTCGTTCATCACGTTCGCGACGACGCGGTCGCAGCGTGAGTTGCCGAACGTGAAGAGGTTGTTGAGCGTGACGCCGGCGCGGCGATAGAGGCGTTCGCGCAGCATCGTCCGCGCACGGTGCAACCGCTGTTTCACCAGATCCTCGGAGATGCCGAGGCATTGGGCAGTGTCGGCGGTGCTGAGGCCTTCGATTTCGCGCAGCACGAGCACGGTGCGGAACGAATCGGGCAATGCGGCCACTTCGCGTTCCATCACGTCGCGTAACTCGGACGCGAACGTCTCCTGCTCCGGATCGGGCGCGGCGGACTCCACCAGGTTGATCATCGAATCGTCCTCTCCCGCCCCGAATCGGCCACGTGTGCCGCGGCGGCGTAATGCCGCGTTGACGGCGATGCGCGTGAGCCACGTTGAAAACTGCGCGCGTCCGGCGAACTGATGCAGGTGCCGATACGCGCTCAGATACGCCTCCTGCATCACATCCTCGGCGTCCTCATCCGCGGAAAGCACGGCGCGCACGGTGCGATAGATGCGCTGGTTGTGCCTGCGCATCAGAATCTCGAACAACGCGCTGTCCCCCGCAACCACGCGCGCGACGACTTCCTCGTCGCTCAGTTGTTCACGTAGCGGTACGGCAAGAGTGCCCGGGTCGATGGTCATGTCTCATTGGAGCATGGGGCGAGCGGGAGGTGACAGCGCGCCGCCGCTCGGCGACGGCGCGCGTTGTCCGTCGTCCGTTGTCCGTTGAAGGGGATTTCTCGCGAAACCTCACCCTGAACGGACAACGGACAACGAACAACCACAAGCAGCCGTCAGCCGAGCCGCCGCAGAATCGCCTCGCCGGCCGCCTTCGTGCCGAGACTGCCGCCGAGGTCTTTGGTCGTTTCGCCGGCCTGGATGGCGTCGCTCACCGCCCGTTCGATCGACGTCGCCGCGTCGTTCATGCCGAGGTATTCGAGCATCATCGCGGCGGTGAGAATCGCGCCGATCGGATTGGCCACATCCTGTCCTGCGTATTTCGGGGCGCTGCCGTGAATCGGTTCGAACAGCGACACGCGTCCGGGATGGATGTTGCCGGAGGCGGCGACGCCGAGGCCGCCCTGCAACGCGGCGCCGAGATCGGTGACGATGTCGCCGAACATGTTGTTCGTCACGATCACCTCGAACATCTCCGGCGCGCGCACCATCTGCATCGTCAGCGCGTCGACGAACATGTGAAAATGCTCGATGTCGGGATATTCGCTCGCCACTTCCTCGAATGTCCGCAGCCAGAGATCGCCGCCGAAGCGCATGACGTTGTTCTTGTCGGACATGCACACCGACTTGCGTCCGGTGCGTTGCGCGAACTCGAACGCGTAGCGAATGATCCGCTCCACGCCCCGGCGCGTCGAAACGTCTTCCTGCACCGCGATTTCGTCAGGCGTGCCCTTCTTGAAGATGCCGCCCATGCCGACGTACGCCCCTTCCGTGTTCTCGCGGAAGATCACAAAGTCGATGTCTTTGGTCCCCTTCTCCTTGAGCGGCGAGAGCCGCTCGTCGAGCAGTTTCACCGGGCGATAGTTCACGTAGAGATCGAGCTGGAAGCGCATGCCGAGGAGGATGTCGGCTGCATGCTTCATGTCGGGGACGCGCGGGTCGCCGAACGCGCCGAGGTAGACCGCGTCGTAGTTGACGCGAATTTCGTCCATGGCGCCGGGAGGCATGGAGATGCCGGTGCGCAGATACTCGTCGGCGTTCCAGCCAAAGTGGGTGAAATCGAGTTCGAGCTTCTGCGCGGAGTTGATGTGGTCGAGGACGCGCATCCCCGCATCGATCACTTCGGGGCCGATGCCGTCACCGGGTACGACTGCGATCTTTCTCATTCGGCGGCGGACTATATCGTCGTTGAGTGACGCCGTGGTGCCGGTGTCACACGTGTCATGCCGAGCGCAGTCGAGGTATCCCCGGCCGATGGAACGCGCAATCGCCTGTCGAGGGGATCCCTCGACTTCGCTCGGGATGACACGCGAGGGAGCGCGGCGCTCACAACGCGGACGGCGCGATCAATTCGATGCCGCGCTTCGCAAGCTCCTCGCGCAGACGCGGATCGCACAATGCGCGTGTTTCGCGTTCCCAGTCGTAGCCCCACGCGTATGCATTCACGCCGAGGCCGGGATGCGTCACGAGCTCGGTCACGTCGTGGACGTGATCGAGGAGCGGCGTGACATCCGCGAGATGACCGGCGATCGCGACGCCGATGGTCCGGTCGTTTGTGGACGCGTTGCGCGCTCGGCGTCCGAGGAAGCTGAGCGTGCGCATGGAGAGGGCGCGGGCGGTGCCGCCGTGATCGTCCACGATGCGGATGTAGCCGATGCCGAATTCGCGGGCGAGTTTCTGCACCACGCGAAACACGCGCGGCAACAGATGCAGATGCTGATGGCCGTTCAGATGCGTGACGTGCAAGCCGGTGGCGAGGACGCGCTCGATCTGTGCGCGCAGCTCGCGTTCGATGGCGTCGATGGAAATGAGCCGCGCCAGATAGAGCGGCACGAATGAGGTGTATTTCTTCGGAAAACGAATCGAAGTGAGCGCGCGCTCTTCGACCAGCGTCAGATGTACGCCCGCTTCGAGCGAAGGCACATCGCGCAGACGCGCGATGGTGTCATCGAACGCGCGGCCGTTTGCGACGATGCTGCAGGCAGTGACGATGCCGTGCGTATGCGCGTGAATCGCTCCCGCGGTCATGCCGGCGTCGAGGCCGGCGTCGTCAGCCGTTACGATCAGCCGGCGCTGCATGAGGTGCGGCCTCCGCGCGCCGCCGCTTGCGCATTTCCGGGAACAGCTTCACCAGCTCGCGCAGGATCTTGAGCACCACGCCGAACGACGCGAGATGCGACTCGCCGCGCGTGCGCGGAAAGTAGTCGACGCCGATCTGCTGAATGATGAAGCCGTGGTTCTTCGCCTTCACCACCAGCTCCGCGTCGATGAGCGACCCTTCCGACTTGAGCTCGATTTCCTGCAGCACGCGCCGCTTCATCAGCTTGAACGAGAAGTTGATGTCGCGATGCGGCCAGCCGAACAGAATCCCGATGAGCCAGTTGTACGCGAGCGTGTAGACGCCGCGCTTGAAGCCCTCCAGCGTGCGATCGTGGCGATAGGCGGCGATCATGTCGGCGTCAGTCAGTTCCATCGCCCGGATCGCGCGACTGAGGATGTCGGGATCGAACGGGATGTCCGAATCCATGTAGAACACGAGGTCTTTCACGCACGCGGCAAAGCCGGTGCGCAGCGTCGCGCCGAGTTTGCGATTCACCGGATGCGTGAGGATGCGAATGCGCGGCTCGCCAGCAGCGAGGCGCGCGGCGATCCGCGGCGAGGCATCGGTCGAGGCGTCGTCGACGACGACGATCTCCCAGTCGCTCGAGTATTTCTGGAGCGAATCGATGGCAGCGCCGATGGCGTGCTCGATGTTGAGCTCCTCGTTGTACATCGGGATGACGAGTGAAACGGACGGCTTCGGCTTCATGCAGGTCGTCTGGCGGTGAAGATCATGTGCGGGTGCGGATAGCCACGGTCGATTGCGCGCGCTTTGAAATCGATGAAGCCGATCTCGCGCAGCAGCGCTTCCAGTTCGGCGACGGTTTCATACACAAACCCGCTGCCAATCGTGAGGTGCAGAAAGCGGTGATTCAGCCACTCCTGGATGCGCGTCCATTTCATCTTCAGCGGATGGGAGTTGTCCATCTCCTTGAGCACGAACGTGCCGCCGGGGATCAGCCGCTGAAACGCACGCTCGAACACGCCGCGGCGCACGGCAGGAGTCATGAGGTAGGTGACGTCGTACATGATCACCGCATCAAAGCGGCCCCGCACTGCCTCATCGTAGCCCGCGACTTTCCTGATCTTGGGCGACGGCGACGGCAACAGGCTCTTGCGCACGTCGGGCTCGACCGCCACCACTTCCCTCACCCGCTCTTCGGTCAGCAGCCGCGCGAACAAGCCGTGTCCTGAACCGATCTCGAGCACGCGCGCATCGGCCGGAACGTCGTCGATGGTGCGAAGGAACGGGCAGGTCAGAAAGCGCACCAGCATGTGCGCGCGGTGACGGAGCGGATAGCGTCCGAACGCCCGATGCAGGATCCGCAACGAGCGGACGTATCCTATTGACATCGAGGCGATTATAGAGCGGCTTGGACATGCAAACGACCCTGCCGCCGAGTCGCGCGACGATTCGGGGAACGCTCTTCGCCACGCTCGCGCTCGCCGCGGTTGCCGCCCTGCACGCTTTGTCGATCCCCGTTTCGATCTGGGAGTACGACGAGTGTCTTTTCGCCCTCGGCGTCGAGCACTATCAGCCGCTCGCCCATCATCCGCCGCCGCCCGGCTATCCGATTTACATGGGCTTCGCGAAGCTGGTGAATCTCGTGACGCATGCGCCCTTTGATGCGCTCCGCTGGACGAGCATCATCGGCGTGGTCGCGGGACTGATCGCGTTCGCGTTCGCCTTCCGCGCGCTGACGGACGGAAAGATCGGCGTCCTTGCCTCCTGCCTCCTCTACGCCTGTCCGGCTCTGCTCGTCTCCGGAACGTTGTCTCTGTCGGATTCGGGTGCGCTGGCGCTGTTCGGATTCGCGATCTGGGCCTGCGCGCGCGGCAATCCGTTCGTGATGGCGATCGCATGCGCGGCGACGATCGGCTGGCGCGCGCAGTTCTGCGTGGCGATCGTGCCGATGTTCGTGGTGGCGGTGCTGATGCTGCGCACGTGGCGCGACCGGATCAACGCGCTGGCGACGTTCGCCCTCACCTGCGTCGCCTGGCTGTTGCCGCTCGTCGCGGCGACGGGCGGAACTGAGCCGTTCACGAACTGGATCTTCGGCCAGGCGGCGTATTACGCGGCGCATGACGCCGACATGTCGCGCAGCGGCTACTCGAAAGGTCTGATCGCGCTGCGCTTCATCGCCCATCCGTGGGGACCGAAGTGGCTCGCCTTGCCGCTGCTCGCCGCCGCGGCAGCGGGCGTTCTTCTTCTCATGCGACGCCGCAATCTGCGCGCGCTGCCGCTGCTCGTTGGCTGCAGCGTGTATCTGGCGTTCGCGCTCGCAACGATGGACCCGGCGGACGCGGTGCGGTATGCGATTCCGTCGCTGCCGATCGTGGCGCTGCTCGCCGCAGTGACGCTCTCGATCATCCCGCTCGAGATCCTCAGCCTCGGCATCCCTGCCGCGTACGCCGCGGGTGCGTTTCTCTACGCCTACCCCGTCCTCGGCGCGCGCACGACCAGCATCGCGCCACCGACGCAGGCCGCAAGCTGGATTCGCACGCATCTGCCGAAGAACGTGGTCGTGCTCATGGATCCGCCGCTCAAGCCGCACGCTGAATATCTGCTGCGCGATCGCCGCGTGATGCGCACCGATGCCGGTCTCGCGCAATTCGGCGGTGATCCGTCGACGCCGATCGTGTTTTACGCGGATGGCGAGCGGATGGGCGCGCCGGGCGTGACGTTCCGCTGGCCCGACACCGACGCGTATCGCAAACTCACCCGCCAGCATTACGGCGCCGTCAGCGTGATTCCGCTCCCGCCGTCGCAGCGCTACAAAGTGATCAGCGGCGTGTATCCCCTCGAGCGGCAGCGCAGCGGTCACTCGTGGCGCTGGCTCGCCGCACGCGCCACCATCGAGCTCCCGAACCTCGGCGGCACGCAGGCGCGTATCGTCTTCCGCACGCCGCCCGAATATCCGCTGTCGAAGAATCGTGTGCGCGTCCGCACCGGCAACTACGAGACGACGGTGACGCTCGGAAAAAATGCGGCCGCCACGGCGATCGTGCCGCTCGCGCAAAACGCGCCGACGCAGATCACGATCGAACCCGAACAGACGTTCGTGCCCGCGAATGTGCCGGGCGCGAACAATCGCGATCTGCGCGTGCTGTCGGTGACGATCACTTCGATCGAGCAACTCGGCGCGCGGCCAGGCGCAGGATGATGGCGAAGATCGCGACGAGCGCACACGCGCCCGCGATCTTCGCCTGCGTCGCCACACCCATCGCGCTGCCGGCCATCGTTTCGACAAAGTAGGCGAAGAGAAACGAGGCGGGAATCGAGCCGGCGAGCGTGACGAGCACGTAGTTGCGCGTCCGCACGCGCGTGGCGCCCGCGACGTAGTTGAGGGCGACGTACGGCACGACCGGCACGACGCGCAACAGAAAGAGATTGAACGTCGAGTCGAGCGCGGGAAGATCGTCGCGATGAATGCGGCGCTGGACGAAACCAGCGAGGCCGCGGCGCGCGAGGAGAAACGGCACGATCGAGGCGAGCGTGAGCGATGCGAGATCGATCGCGCCGCCGAGCTTCCACCCCCACATCAATGCCGCGGCCGCGGAGAGCAAGCCGACCGGCAGCAGAAACACGGTGAAGAGCGTGTAGAGCGCGACGAAGAGCGGCAGCGACCACCACTCGTCCGCCGCTTCCTGCAGACGCGCAATGGCCGCGCGCGCCATCGGAAAATCGCCGAGGCGTGTGGCGAAGATGGCGACGAGCGCGACGGGGAGGACGACGACCGCGAGCGGCAGGAGGCGTTTGATCCGGGCAAAGAGAGGCATCACTGCTCCTGCTGCAAAGACGATGAGCAGTGGATCGGTGAGCGGCGTGCGGAGACGGATGGTTGGAAAGTACGGCACATGCGCGAGCCACATCAGTGCAAAAAACGCGAGCACGGCCGCAACGAGCCTCCGATCGGGATGCATCCAGAGGCCGATCCCGCCCAGAACGTAGAGGCCGAGGATGACCAGAACGCTCATGGCGATCGCCTTGGGACCGTACTCGGCTGGATGCAGCCAGGGACGCCAGTACATCGCGGCCTTGACGAGCGTCGAGCGAATGGCGAACGGGACGTCGGCGCGAATCTGCTGGATCGCGAGGTTGCGCCACGCGCGATCGCGGGTCTTCGGCGTCTTGGCAATGTCGTCGATCTGCTGTGCGGCAACAGTGGCGGTGACGGTTTCGAAGTGCATGGCGCGCTGCGCGAACAGCGCGCGGTCGTGCGTCTCGACGATCTGCATCACCTCGGGATGTGTGCCGCGCCAGAGGTTGTAGCCACCTGCGTCATTGACGGGGATGAACTCGCGGAAACGGAGTTCGTTGCGGATGACCCAGGGGGCCAAAGTGAGAAGCGCGGCGACGGCAAACTTCAGGAGTGCGGTGGAGTCTGGAGTGCGGCGGCGCGAGCCGCCGCTTTCAAAGCGGCAGCTTCGCTGCCGCACTCCAAACTACGGCGTGAGCGCGGCGTCGCCGACGGTGCCCGGAACCAGCAGCAC